>JALZCF010000064.1 GCA_030863245.1 Chloroflexota bacterium | reverse complement strand
CTCGAGCTGCGTGTAATATGGTTCCAGATCGTCGTAGGTGACAGGCCAATCCGTCAACGTATGCCCTTCTGGCAGCACCTTCTCGCCAAAGCTCTCGCGCACGTGGCTGAGGTACTGGAAGTGGTGGGGGTGGCAGCGGCGGAGCGCGGCACCCCAATGGATGACGGAGCCACCCACGCCGTTCATCATCCGCCCCAAGGTAAAGGTGGCTTCCCGCGTGGGCATACCTTCGTCGCGCCGCCAGCGCGGCGTCTCGCTCAGAAACTTGAGCCCCATCTCGCCCCGGCAGTAGTAGGCGGAGCCTAGCTCATCGGGCACGAAGTCGCGCTTGGTGCGCCACGGCCCCGCCTCCAGTCCGACCACACGCAGGCCGCTACGCGTCAGGATAGAGGCCAGCAGCGAGCCTGCCGCGCCCACGCCCACCAGCACGACATCCGTCGGTCCGCTAGGAGGCTCGCCCCCCCGTTGCGGGTCGTAGCCGGGGATCGCCACCGGTTCCCGCGGCCCTCCGTCGAGGGAATAGCCCACGTCGGCCATTGACTGGATGATGCCGCCCTTCGTGACAGGCTCGGTCGCCAGGTTCTCCTCGGCCGAGTTTTCGAACCAAACCCCCGGATGCCCCAAAAACCGCCAGCCCTCCTTGTCGCGGTTCCCACCGTACACGGGATCGGCGAAGAGCCCCTCCTGCAGGTGAGCGCGCAGCATAGCGAAGAACTCGCGCTGGGGCGGGACCCGAAAATCAGGGAGCGCACCCCGCTCCAGCGCGCTGATCAGCGCATTCTGTTGCTCGAGCTCGCAGTCAGCAAAAGGCCGGCCGCAGCGCTGGCGGGCGACGAGATCCAGCGTTGCCAGACCCACCCGATAGGTTTCGGCCTGGTCCCGGTACGCACCCGCCAGCGCCCGGTCTATATAGCTGACGACGCCGATCTCGATCGCGCCAGGACCATTTTCGTCGGCGGGAAAAAGACGCTCGAAAAGGGCGGCCGCCGTTCGCGCTTCGTACGGATTGAGGCTGACTACAGGTTGTGGTTGCTCGCTCATCGCTGCACCTATTGCGGTGGTAACTCGGTGACGGGCGTGGAATAGGGCATGAGGTCGCTGGTCGGCGTCTCGCCGTAATTCACGTAGACAGTCTTCTTGCGGAAGTAGTGGTCGAAACCGTGGTGCCCATCATCCCCGCCCATGCCGCTGAGGCCGTAACCGGTATGGAAGCCCTGGAATTGCTCCGGCCCGATCTTGTTAATATAGACCTCACCGAAGCGGATCGCCTGCACCGCGCGCATGATGCGTTTGAGGTCGTTCGTGAACAGGTACGCGCTCAGACCATACTTGCTGTCGTTGGCAAGCGCGATCGCTTCCTCGAAATCGTCGAAGGGCATCACCGGCGAGATGGGGCCGAAGATCTCCTGCTGCATGATCTCCATCTCGTTACGCACGTTCGTCAGCACCGTGGGCGCATACCAGAAGCCCCTCTGGAACTCCTCGCCCTCCGGTCGCTTGCCGCCGACAACCACTTGTGCGCCCTCCTCCTGAGCCCGGGCCACCATCCGCTCCAATTTTTCCAGCTCTGCCTGGTTGACCTTCGGGCCAATATCGATATCGGTGCGCATCGGGTTACCGAGCCGTAGCTGGCCGGCCATAGTAGCATAACGCTCCAGGAAGTCGTCGTACACCCGGCGATGAACGTAGGTGCGCTCGTTACAGGTACACACCTGGCCGCAGTTGACGAAGCGCGCATGAATCGCGTTACGAACGGCGACATCCAGGGTGGCATCGTCCATGACGATGAACGGCGCCTTGCCACCCAACTCCAACGAGACCACAGTGATGTTTTCGGCGGCTGCTTCCAGGATCTGGCGTCCCGCACGGACGGAACCCGTCACCGTCACCAACTGTGTAATCGGATCGCGGACGAGCGCATCCCCGATGACCACACCCGCTCCGGTCACGACATTCACCACGCCCGGCGGCACGCCGGCCCTCTCGCAGATCTTCGCCAGCTCGATGGAGCTGAGCGGCGTGTCTTCATGCGGCTTGACGACGATGGTGTTGCCCGCCATCAGCGCGGGCGCCACCTTGCGCGCGAAGAGGGCCGCGGGGTAGTTCCACGGAATGATGCCTACGACGACGCCGTAGGGAACGTTTCGAATCCAGATATCTTCATTGGCATTGTCCGAGGCGATGATCTCCCCCATTTGGCCGCGGGCATATGCGGTGAAGTACTCGAAAAATCCCGCCGTGCCTCCGATCTCGCCGCGAGCCTCCACAAGGGGCTTGCCCTGCTCCTGTACGACCAGTCGCGCTAGACGTTCCGATTCCTCGCGGATGATCGCCACGATCCGTTTCAAATACTCGGCCCGCTCGATGCCTGGTAGCGCCTCCCAGGCTGGCTGGGCCGCTTTCGCCGCCTCGAGCGCTGCATGGGCATCCTCGCGCGTTCCCTCGGGCACCTCGGCAAACGCTTCACCCGTCGCTGGATTCATAACGGGCCGCGTCTTCCCGTCGCTCGAGCTGCGCCACTCCGAGCCGATGCGCATCTGATAGGACTCTAACGTTGTACCTGTCGTCACCGTATCCTCCATATCTCTATGTCAATGGGCGGGCTGGGGGGTCTCCTGCTAGAAGCGAGAGTCAAAACTCATCCCTAGCGCGCGGTCAAGCCCCCATCTATCACGAGCCCCGTACCTGTAACAAAAGCGGCTTCATCCGATGCCAGGTAAAGCGCCGCGGCTGCCACCTCCTCGGGCGTGCCCAGCCGGCCCATTGGCTGGCGCGCTTCCAGCGCCCGCCGCGCGGCTACCTCATCGTCGGCCTGCTGGAGGAGCCGCTCTACCCAGGGGGAATCAACCGTACCAGGACAGAGGCAATTCACCCGAATACCGTGCTCGACATACTCGATGGCAACCTGCCGGGTGAGGGCGATGACCGCACCCTTGCTGGCGCTGTACGAGGCCCGCTTCACAAGCCCGACCATCCCCGCGACCGAGGCCGTATTGATGATGACGCCGCCGCCCTGCTCAAGCATGTGGGGGATCACATATTTGCAGCCCAGGTAGACACTCTTGACATTCACCGCCATCACGCGGTCCCATTCATCAGGCTCACACTCGACGACATCGGTCGTCGAGCCAATCCCCGCATTATTGCAGAGAATATCTATCCGGCCATAAGTGGAGAGCGCCTGCTCGATCATCGCGCGGACCTGTTCAGGCTGGGTAACATCCACCGTGAATGCCTGGCCAG
>JALZCF010000508.1 GCA_030863245.1 Chloroflexota bacterium | reverse complement strand
ATTGACCACGTCGGCAGCGGCAAGCGCCTCTATTTCCACGACCTTGAGAGTATCGCTGGCTTTATGCGAGCGGAAATTGGAAGTGATGATAGGCACTCTCGTTCTTGGTGGCGCGTGTTGTATTCTTGGATAAAGCATGCAGGGTAGCGAGCGGGGAGACGGCGCCGGGAGCGGCGCGGCCATCCTACACGATCCGAGCTTGGCGCACATGCGGGCCGAGTTGGCGCGCCTGGATGTTCGAATCCGGCGCGAGGTACGGCGCTGGCAACTCGCCGGGCAGGACCCACTGGATGCGTTCCGGGGTCTCTACGTCTCGGATGCCGAAGCCGAAATGCTCCTGGAGCGCCCCCTCGGTGTGAGCTGGGGCGACACAGCGCTTGTGGTATCGGAGGAGCGCAAGTTCTGGAAGCAGGCCGAACATGAGGCAGCGCGGCAGGTACAAGTCCTTGTCGAAAGTGCCCAGCAGCAGGGGCAAAAGCTCCGCCTGCCGCATCTCAAAGATGCACTAGGGCTTGACCAATTTGAGCTGGATACCTTGCTTATCTGCCTCGCGTCCGCGCTCGACCTGCGCTACGAGCGACTATATGGCTATCTTCAGGACGACGTGACGAGGAGGCGGCCCGGCGTCAACCTTGTGCTCAACCTGCTCTGCGACTCCAGTGGAGAACGCCTCGAGAGGCTCGCGTACTTTATGGAGGAAGGAGCGCTCTTTCATCATCGCTTGCTCACATGGACAGCGGATTCAAAAGCGGGGCAGACCCCGGTCTTGGCGCGCACTCTGGATATTGATGAGACGGTGGTGGCCTGGCTCTTGGGGCGCTATCGTCCCCCTGTCGCGCTCGGTGGTGGTGCTGCGCTAGTAGATTCCTCTCTTGCTGTGGATGATATAGCCGTTCCAGGAACTATTTCGCCCGCGCTGCAGCATACAATAAATGAGCCTCCGGTACTTGTCTTCTATGGGCCTGACCATGCCCAACAGGAATCGACCGTGCGCCTGCTGGCGGCTAAAGCCGGACAGCCTTTATTGACTGTGCATCTGGACGCCCTAGAAGAAGATCTGTCGCCTCTGGCGGCAATCCGGCTTGCCCTCCGGGACGCGCGCCTGACAGGGGCGCTTCCCTGCTTCTTTGGGTGGGACGTCTGCTTGGACGATGGCGCTGCGCAACCTGCCTACCTGACCGACGTGTGCGCCTATCCCAGTTGGGTGATCCTCGCCGGCCGCGCGCCGTGGCGAGCCACCGGCCTCGAGCGCGACCGAACCCTGCTCTGGCAGGCGTTCCCCGTTCCCACCTACCAGCAGCGCCGTGACGTGTGGGAGCACATGCTGGCAGGTTGGGAGCTCGGCGAAGGAGAGATGGCAGCGCTGGCGGGACAATTTGCGCTGACAACGGGCCAGATTCGCGACACGGTGGCCTCAGCAAGGGATAGGGCAGCACAGCGGGGGGGCGAAGTGAGGAGCGAGGATCTGTTCGCCGCCGCGCGCGCGCACTCCAACCCGCGCTTGAGCAAGCTGGCGCGCAAGATCGTGCCGCGTTTCGATTGGCAGGATATCGTCCTGCCAGCGGATCAGTTGGCGCTCCTGCACGAACTGGTGGCAACCGTGCGCGGCAGGCCCGTGGTATTGGGCGAGTGGGAGGTGGGCCGGAAGCTGGCCTCGAGCGCGGGGGTGACAGTGCTATTCGCCGGACCACCCGGTACCGGCAAGACGATGGCCGCCGAGGTCATCGCCCGCGAACTGAAGTTGGACCTTTACAAGATCGACCTCTCGACCGTCGTGAGCAAGTACATCGGTGAGACGGAAAAGAACTTGGAGCGTATCTTTGTGGAGGCGGAGAGCAGCAACGCGATTCTTTTCTTCGACGAGGCCGATGCGCTATTCGGCAAACGCTCCGAGGTGCGCGACTCGCACGACCGCTACGCCAATATCGAGATTAGCTACCTGTTGCAGCGCATGGAGGGCTACGACGGCGTGACCATCCTGGCCACGAACCTGCGCGCCAACCTGGACGAGGCCTTCACCCGCCGCCTGCAGTTCGTGGTGGATTTCCCCTTCCCGGAGGAAGAAGAGCGGCTCCGCATCTGGCGGGCGCTCTTCCCGGCGGAGGTGCCGCACGTGTCCGACCTGGACCTGCCCCTGCTGGCACGCCGCTTCAAGTTCGCGGGGGGCAGCATTCGCAACGTCATCGTCACTGCCGCCTACCTCGCCGCCGCAGATGGAGGGGTCGTGACGATGGCGCATTTGCTCCATGGTACCCGGCGCGAGTTGCAGAAGATGGGGCGGTTGGTGGGTCTGGAGAGTTTGACGGACTACAGCTGAGGGAAATCGAGGAGCAAAGGACGAACAGGTGGGTTCAAGAAGGTGATGCCTCACACTTTCATGTGTTGTTCACAAAGGGAGCAAGCAAGAGTGTCAAACAAGTTTCGTGGTGAAATGAACCATCCTGTAATGAAGCTAGTTGATTAGCACCGAGTATTGAACTGTCTCTACAATACGTAAAGAGTCCGGGCCACTCCTGCGTGAGGAGCACGCCGATGAGAGCGTTCGACCAAAACCAGAACCCGACATACAACAATATAAAGACTGCAACATCGAACGAGTACAGCCAGGTATCTTCCAAGATGAGCCGTGATGCCCGTTCCATTCTTGAGTTGCAGACCACGAGCGGCAATCAAGCCGTACTGCGATTGCTACACCCCCACACTGAAGAACGTCAGGCAGAGCAGTCTTCAATCATCCAGCGCTATTCTGAGTGGGATAACTATTCTGTGTGGGATGACTATGCCACGATACCTCATGAGAATCCACTACACGAGCGAAAGGAAGCTGGAAGTGCCGAGAGTATTGTGCTCGACCCGAAATCGTTTTATCTAGTGAAGATCAACGAGCAACGCAAAGCCTTGAGTGAAAGTATAATTGGGCCCGAACTCAACAATCTGATTGCAACTCTAAAGGAAGATGTAGATGAATGGAAGAAATTTCGTACTGGTCAACATGATATGGAAGTTGTTCCCGGAACCCGTTCGGCAAATGCCGCACGCAATTTCCGTGATGCTGTCATTTATGCTCAAACAAATCCACATGTACCTAAGGCAATTCGCAGACTCGGCTTCCGCTACTATACCTCCTTCATCCGTCGCCACCTTACTGGTACCGACGTTACCCACATTGAACACATGTCCCGCTTCAATACAACGCGCGGCATCTTAACGGGGGCTTTACAGACTGTTCTTGGGGTAAACATTGATGGTGTGAAACACGATTACAAAATGCAGGTAGTCTGGACTAGTGGAGGTAAGGTTGGAGCAATCCTGGGAGGTGGGATTTTCGTGCGCAAGCTGCGGATCTTCTACACCAATGACATCGGTATGGCGTATACCACTGAAATGAAAGTAGGAACGGTTCAAGTGTCGGCGAGCGGCGGGTATGGAGTGCAGGGTGGCCCGGGCAAAAAGCCTAGTTTTGGCCCGTCGGACGACAAGCTCTTGGAGGATGGTAGCGTTGAAGGCAACAGAACTGGCGAGATACTAGAAGGGATGGGCTACGATGGTGAAGAGTCCGGTATCGAGTTGATTGATAGCGTACCAGGTACGAATGCCTGGTGGCGACCAGAGGATTTCGATGAAGCCGTTCTTGCTATCTTTAAGGTCGGTGGTGAAATCGGCGTTGGTGCTAGTCTTGCAGGCGTAGGCGGCGCAAAAGTAAGCATCGCGGAGAAAAATCTTACCGAAATATTCATGTTTGACACTGGTGGTAAGACGCTGGCGTTCGACACAACATCAATCGAGTCAAAGATGAAACAAAAGGATGAAGAGGCACAGAAAGCAGGCAAAGAGCTGATCGAGACTCTCAAGAAGATTAAGGTTACAGATGCTAAAGAAACCGGAGCAAGTCTCGGCTTCAGCGGTAGCATGGAGTGGGAAATTGGCGGCGTGATCAGTAATGAAGTTACCCAAGAAGGTGCTACAAGAGACGTTGAACCTGCTGACCAACGTCAATACCGAGAGTGGACTTACATAAATGTAACGTCCATTTATTTCGATACAGGGAGTGCGAAAATCTCTGCTGAAAGTAATGAAGAGCTTCGCAAAATTGCCCAGCAGGTGGCGAACCACGCTGAAAAATTCCCAGATGCCGAGTTTCTGTTTGACATCGTGGGACATGCGAGCCCACGTTGGGATCATACGAAGGGTAAGAG
>JALZCF010000506.1 GCA_030863245.1 Chloroflexota bacterium | reverse complement strand
GGCATGTCCACGTGGACGCCGGGCGGCACGTAGATGAAGGAGCCGCCGGACCACACGGCCGAGTTCAGCGCCGCGAACTTGTTGTCGTTCTGCGGGATGACCTTCCCGAAGTACTGCCGCACGAGGTCCTCGTGCTCGCGGAGGCCCGAGTCCATGTCGAGGAAGAGGACGCCCTGGCTCTCGAGATCGCCCTTGAGCTTGTGGTAGACGACCTCCGACTCATACTGCGCGCCGACACCGGCCAGAAACTTCTGCTCTGCTTCGGGGATGCCAAGGCGTTCGAAGGTGCGCTTGACATCCGCGGGCACATCCTCCCAGGAACGGGACTCACCCTCGGACGCCTTCATGTAGTAGTAGATGTTGTCGAAATCGATATCCTGCAGCTTGCCACCGCCGCCCCACATCGGTATCGGCTTCTTATTGAAGATCTCTAGCGCCTTGAGGCGGAACTCCGTCATCCACTCTGGCTCGCCCTTCATCAGCGAGATCTGCGCGACGATCTCCTCATCCAACCCTTTGCGGCTCTTGAAGGCATAGAAATCGTCGGGATCATGGAACCCATACTTCTCCGCATAGCTGTTGTTGATGATCTTGACGCGCTCTTGTTCCGACAGCTTCTCAAATTCCATTTGTGTATTAGCCACGGATAGCCTCCTTGTTGCCGTAGGTATCGCGGACCCACTCATAACCCTTCTCATCTAGGTCCTCTGCCAGTTCGGCGCCGCCCTGGGCGACGATCTTACCGTCGAGCAGCACGTGCACGTAGTCGGGCTTGATGTAGTTAAGGAATCGCTGGTAGTGTGTGATGACGAGGATACCCATCTCGGGACCGAGGAGCTGGTTCACTCCATCGGCGACGATGCGCATGGCGTCAATATCCAGACCGGAGTCGGTCTCGTCGAGGATCGCGATCTCCGGCTCAAGCGTCGCGAGCTGGAGAATCTCGGCCCGTTTCTTCTCGCCACCGGAGAACCCCTCATTGAGGTAACGCCCCGCGAAGGAGCGATCGATGCCGAGCTGATCCATCTTGCCGGTCAGGAGCCGGCGGAACTCCATGGGGCTGATCTTGCCCTCTTCCTCTCCCCTTCGGGCATTCAGTGCGGTGCGCAGGAAATTCGCTACCGTCACACCGGGGATCGAAACGGGGTACTGGAACGCCAGGAAGAGCCCGGAGCGACTACGCTCGTCCGCTTCCAGCTCCAACAGGTTCTCACCATTCAGCAGCACCTCGCCACCTGTGATCTCATACTTGGGATGACCCATAATAGCATAGGCGAGCGTAGACTTGCCTGAACCGTTCGGACCAAGCAGCGCATGGATCTCGCCCTGCTTGACGGTCATGGTTACGCCTTTGATGACTTCGTTGCCTTCGACTGAAACGTGAAGGTCTTTGATTTCCAGAACGGATTGCTCCGCCATAGGGATGATGCCTCCTACAGGATCGTACAACACTTTGACGTTGGCAAAATCTTATCATTCTTGAGTAAATTAGTCAAGAATGAAGGGGCGCTAATTTAGAATCAATCAAAAGCTGCATGATGTAGTGAAGGGTGGTTGAGCAATTATTGCACCTGCAATGGAGAGAACTTGACGGGGGAGTTTACAATTCTTCAGCGCCAGCGACACGGGGACGCAACTCTTCCACATAAAGAGCTAACAGTTCATTCCATTAGCATCGCCACGAGCGCTTTGAGCCGCTCTGTTAGGGGATGGTCAGGATAATGCAGCACAAAGATGCCCTTGCTTGCAAGCTGCATCATCTCGTCCGAGTGGGGTAGGACGGCGGCTACCTTACAGTCATAGGATTGCTCTACCTGCGCCTGGACGTCACTGAAGTCGAGAGCAGGCGGCGTCTTGTTCACGGCAATCATCATCCGGGGCACACCAAGCGCGCGTGCCACTTCTATTGTGATAGCAGTGCCTTCATAATCTTGCTGGTCCGGGCGCATCACGACAAGCATCGTATGGGAGATGGCGATCGAGAAAAGGGTTTCCTCGTTTAAGCCAGGGTGGGTGTCAATCAACAATACGTCCAAATCTAGTTCCCGAATGAGCTGCCGCAGTCCTTCGACGAGTACGTTCATGTCGTACCCTTCACGTAACACATCTACAATCTTGTCTGCCTGCATGCTGGATGGGATCATAAAGACGCGCGCTGTGTGTCCATCGTCTAGTTGCCCATCACTCAGATTAGCTGTTACATCGTGCGCTGCTTGAACGATATCGCAGTGACCTTGCAAGTAATCATTAAGTGAGTATTCGATTTCCTTTCCTGTCACACCAAACAACACGTGGATGCCAGGCGCTTGAATATCAGTATCGATGACACCCACCCGTTTTCCGCCGATGGCCAGTATCGCCGCAATATTGGCAGTAGTGTTTGATTTGCCGGTTCCGCCACGGAAAGAATGGATAGAGATAATCTTGGGCATCTGCTGTGCTCCTACTGGCTACGAGAATCTCTTGCTAAAGGTGGCGACCCTTTCAGAGCAGGTCGGCAGGAATGTTGCGGGGGCGCGTATGAGCCAGGTGCACCTGGTAGAGAGGTTCGCCGTGCTCCTGATCTTCCTTAACCCTCAGAAATCCCTTGGTTACCAGTAATGAGCCAATCTCGCGTGCCTCCTCCTGTGTCACACGGAGCTCGCCGGCAAATTCACTTAACGGCATCGTGCCTTCCACCATCATCTTCCGAACAACAGGCGCGAGCGTATCTGGCAGTGTGGTCAGATCTGTTGGTATTACACCGTTAATCTCATCTAATTGGCTGATTGCGTGCTTTAGGGGGTTAGCATCCTTCTGCGGCTCGATCCTCGCGCCCGGATCCCCATATTGTCGGGCCGCGCGATCCGGTCGACGGCGCATCGCGTCAGCCTTAGAGCGTAGGCTTTGAAAGAACTCCGTGTCGACGATCTCGCGCACTTGCTGCTGGCGCTTGGCCTCATCAACTTGAATCCTTAGCTGTGCGACCTGTTTCTTGAGATCTTCTTCGCGCTGACGGACTTTGCTGGCCATATCTTCAAATACCCGGGCCAGCGTGGCCATCTCGTCTGGAAAACGATGCGCTACGAGTTTCGACATGTCCTGCTCGTAGTTCCCCTCACCTAGACGCTCCGCAGCGGCAGTCAGGGTGATGATCGATCGGGTAAGCGTACCTGAAATCCCCCAGGCAAGCAGGAACAAGATTGCGTAGGTAGCGAGAAAGGCGATACCAACCTTGTCGAGAATACCTTGCCGTACCTGATCCACGTAGTCAGCACGGAAATCAAGACCGACAGCTCCGACCACCTCCGATGCTTCGTTCACAATCGGGCTGTAAGCCGACACCCATCTTCCCCACGGGTCGGAGTAGGGTTCCAGTTTTATGTTCAGGCCGCTGAGCCCCTGCCACATCCCCCCCTGACTGACGTAGGGTTCCCGGAACCCGGCTGCATCACCCCGCCCCATCGTCACCAGAATGTCCCCGATAAAGAGAACCTCATTGGGCTCGTCACCCTTGATGTAGGTATAGGGATTGGCCCGCGGCTCGACGGCTTGAACCCTCGCTAGCCAATCCAGATGTTCCCAATAACGCGGATCATCCGTTAGACCGTCCTCACGTGGTTCCGCTTCCCGGGCCATCGCAACGAACTCATCCACATCAATACCGGCAATGGTACCCTCCAGGGTATCAATCATATCTTCCTGGATACGATTCATTGCTTGGTTGGTGGCAAAAGTGTAAAACCAGTAAAAAGCTGCAGCATATACGATAGTGAATATCACGGTGACCGCGATCAGAAATTTGATACGCAGACTGACAAACCTGCCGCGCCCTTCCCGTTGTTCCTGACTCATGACAAACACTCCGCCCATCCCTACGATGGATCGCCGAAAATTGGGTAATCCTCCAGGCTCATCGTCTTACCTTCATAGTTCTCGACATAGTATCCCTGCTCGTCGTGGTGGAGATGCTCTTCCCACCGCGGGATCTTTCCAAGTGGCGTTGTTAAGACGTACTGCGGCACGGCGAATCCCGTAAGGTGGCCCAACAATCCCCGCATGATCTCGCGCCCCTTTTCCACGGTCGTCGTGAAGTGCGAGACGCCCGTGACGTTGTCACAGTGATAGAGGTAGTAAGGCCGCACCCGGATCTTCAAAAGGCCAGTCAGTAAGGCCCGCATCGTCTCTAGATCGTCATTGATCCCTTTGAGGAGGACCGTCTGATTTTGCACCACGATCCCGTGCCGTAGCAGCCGGTTAACCGCCGCCGCCGCCTCGGCCGTGATCTCTTTGGGATGGTTGAAGTGCGTGTTCAACCAGAGAGGGTGGTACCGCTCCAGCATGCGGCACAACTCCGGCGTGATGCGCTGTGGTAGCAGGACTGGGAAGCGACTTCCAATCCGGATGATCTCCACGTGCGGGATCTGACGGAGGCGAGAGATAATGAACTCCAGCTTTTTGTCCGAATACGTCAATGGGTCGCCGCCGGTGAGCAGTACATCGCGGATGGCCGGCGTGTTGGCAATGTATTCAAAGTCTTGTTCCCAGGACTCAGCCTCACCCTTTTCGAAGTAGGTTCCCTCTAAATTCGTCGTGTGGTACTTCCGCGTGCAGTGACGACAGTACACCGGGCACAACTCTGTGACAAGGATGATCACCCGATCAGGATATTTGTGGACCACCCGATTGCTTTTCCGGTAAAGCCGATCACCGACCGGATCCACCGATGCGTTCGGAGCAGCGTCTAGCTCACGTAGACTCGGGACCGCCTGTCGTCGGATTGGGCACATCGGATCCTCTTTATCCATCAAGGAGGCGTAGTACGGGGTGATGCTCCAGCGGTAGATCCCCGCACACGCCTCGATGGCTTGCTCTTCCTCCTCGGTCACATCGATCCACCCCCGCAGTTGCTCCACCGCTGTGATGCGATGTCGTAGCTGCGAGCGCCAGTTTGACCATTCAAGCGATTCTAGCGTGACTTGTCTCTGCTCTTGTTGTAACATCGTCGTCAATTCCTTCTTAACCGGTCGCCCATCGGCTGGTTGCGTGTCCAAGGATTTCAGCAATTAACGCCTCGTACGAGAGCCCAGCCTGAGCCGCAAGGAGGGGTAGTGAGGCATGGCTAGGGTGTAATCCGACAATAGGGTTAAGCTCTAGCACATGCGGTTGATCGTCCCGGTCCAGACGAATCTCCAGGCGGCCGAAGTCCCTGCAGTCTACTATATGGTAGGCCCGTAGGGCCAGTTCCGACAACTCCTCCTGAAGCGAGACCGGCTGGACTGGGACGAGTTTATTGGGGACGCGTGCTTTCCACTCCTCCTTCTGGGTGTAGCCGTACACGCGATCGAGTGACGAAAGTACCAACTCGCCGATTCCCAGTACTCGAGCCTCGGCTCCATTACCCAGAATTCCCACTGTAAACTCGCGTCCAGGGAGGAATTCCTCGATAAGCACCGGCTGGCGGTAACAGGTTAGGATCCACTCCACGCGCTCCCGTAACTGCTGCTCCGTTTCAACGATGGACTCCACGCCGATTCCTTTTGAAGACCCCTCGTGGACCGGTTTCACGAACAGTGGCAACCGTGGTAGTTCATCGTGCCCTGCTGCAAGATCAGCTAGATCAGTGACCACATGAAAGCGAGGTGTTGGTACTCCTCCATGCTGCCAGAGCCGCTTCGCCATTGCCTTGTCCAAGCAAAGAGCCAACGTGAGTGGATCCGAACCGGTGTAGGGGATTTGAAACGCTTCTAATACGGCAGGGACTTGTGCTTCTCGCGAGCGGCCCCAGACACCCTCCGCCATGTTGAATACGATATCTACCGTACCACCTTCGGTAAGAAAGTGCACTAGTTTGTAGACATTGCCTATACGATAGACGTCGTGTCCGAGCACTGCGATCGCCGTTTCCAGGTAGTGGATACTGTCCTCTGTATCAAACTCTGCCTGGTAGTCAGCAGGAGCTCCAGCGTAAGGCAAATGTTCTTCCCTGAGATCGTACGTTAGTCCGACTCTCATGATCGCTTATTACTTTCCCTTACCCAGGCTAAAGCTCCAGTCTATCTAGTACGCTTGACCGGCGCTGGCGTCGTTTGAGCCGCCAGTTGAACAGACTTCTATCGTATACAGCACGCATTTGATGGATGGCCCAAAATGCGAACAGTGCCGATAGGAGCACAACTATTAAATAGATGTAGAAATAACCTGAGATGTTGAACTGGAGGCCAATTACAACAGTAGCCCCCGTGACCAAGGCACCAACAATTGTACCTGCCGCAAATAGATAGCTGTCCATAAACATGCTCACCCGGCCTCGCCGCTCCTCTGGCACGAGTGCCTGAAAAGCCCTGCGTGCTGGTTGATCAACTGTGAGGACCGGAAGCTTCTGTAGTAGCACACCCCCAACCGCACTTACGAGGCTGTAAGGTGCCGCCAGCATCCATGTTGCACCGGCCAGTACCATGACGGGTGAGATGAGAAAGACGTTCTTTAGCTCCGTCTTCTCGATGATTCGGCTGACCAAGAATCCCTGCACGAGCATGGCCGCGACCGTCATTCCCAGTCGGTATAGACTGTAGAACGTCTGGTAGGCCTGCGGGTCACTCTCGAAGAAAGCATCCGAAACCACCAAAAAGCGGAACTCTATGATCGTGTCACAGAGGATCAAGGCGAGGGTGGCTGCCGTCAGATAGCGAAAGGAGGGCACCTCCCGCACGAAAGCCCAACCCTCCACCAACGTCTCGCGCAGCGTTTCAGATTGTTGGACGGTGCGCCGAATCCTGGCGTGACGTAATCCTTGTAGGGCAATGACGTAGATGAGAAGGTAGACTAATACGTTGGCGGTTAGTACTTCCTCTGGTCTGATCTGGAACTGCTCAAACAGGCCTGGAGACACCGAGGCGACAGCGATGCCCGAAAGTTTACCTGCTAGCCCCCCACTCGCGATCAACGGTACCAAGCGTTTTGCTTGTGCCATATCGAATATATCGCTGGTGAGGATCCAGAAGACTAGCGGGAAAACCAGCCACTGCTGTTCAGCCACCAAATAGAGTAACCCATAGTTAAGCCAGAGCGGGGCGTTGAGAATAAACATCAGCCGTAAGATGGCAAAGACCAACAACAAGCCGATACTCAGCCCACGAATCAGGGTAATCCGGTCGAAGCGATCGATGAGCAGGGACTGCAGTCCAGTAACGAGGATGATCAATAGGCTGTCTATCACCCATATAGCTGGGATAGTGTTGACACCGCTCGTACTCAGGAAATTGCTGATGGCTGTGATCTCGGCTAGCTGCTGTGCCAAAGAATTGCCAAAGAGCAATATGCCCAATGTCAGTACGAGTCGGGTCTCGCCCAGATGGAGGCGAAATAGCTCTCTGATGCGGTCTTCCATGAATGTCAGGCTGCCTTTGGGCTTCTCTAACTAGCACCAGACTACTTACGATCTACCTCATCCCCGTCTAGATCGAGAGCCTGCCAGATATCCAGAGGAACCTTGCGATTCTTCTTTGGGGCATAGCGTATTCGATAACTCTGATCCCCTTCCGTCCCCCGCTCTCTCACAAATCCTTTTCCCACCAACTCCGCGAGCAAGGCACGAGTTACCTCCTCATCTTTGCCCAGATACGCTGCTATCTCGGCCAGAGTTGCTTGCCTCTTGCGCATCATCCAATTAACCACCTGACGCTGTTCAGGAGGTAATTCCAGCAGGTCGGCCATGTCGAGCCCGGCGTCTCGTTCCTCGGTGTCCGATTCTGACTGGGACCTCTCCGGCACTCCGCTCATTTTACCCTCCGGCACTCTCTGTTGCCATTACCTGGCGAATTCGTCCTTCACTCAATGCCTCTATGGCACAAGGCCACTTCTAACTAGCACTTTCGCTGCTACCTCTCTGAACTTGAACGAGAGCGGATGATCCGGATAACGAAGTACAAAGAGATCGGTACTGGCCAAGGCCATCAGCTCATCGGTGTATGGCAAGACAGTTGCCACCTCGCTGTTGAAGTCTTTTGCCACTTGCTTCTGTATGGCACCAGTATCGTGGCTAGGTAGCACTTGATCGACCACGAGCATGACATATGGCACTTCAAGATGGTGAGCGAGGTCGATGAGGACGCCCGTACCTAGATAATCCTGCTTGTCAAGGCGCACGACGACCAGCAACACATCGCAGAGGGCAACGGAGGATAAAATACCCTCGTTGATGCCCGCAGGGTTATCAATCAGCAACAGATCGAGAGCCAGTCTCTCGATGAGACCTTGAAAGCCCTGATCGGTTAAATCCGTAGCGTGCCCCTCGCGAAGCACGTGTGTGAAGTCGCCGACGCTCACGTCGGCGAGGATAAGAAAGAGCTGGCCCTCCCCCACCGCTCGACCCAAGGCATTAAAATGGGAGGTAAGATCGAAAGAAATCTCCTCGATCTCGCATCTTCCGGCGAGGTAGTCGTTAAGGGTATAGGGTAGCTGTGACTCCGGCAAGCCGAACAGGAGGTGGAGACATGGCTCGGTCCGGTAATGGTCAATCACGCCGACACGCTGTCCCGCACGAGCGCACAAGATGGCGAGATTGGCAGCCAAGTGGGATTTACCGGTACCCCGGTGAAACGAATTGATCGAGATGATTCTCGCCATACCGCGCCTAGTTTGTCCTGTCAGCGCAGCCACCGTTACGATAGCAGACGACTCGTTAGTTTCTTGAGTTCGGTTGTTACAGTATGGTGCGGGTAAAGCAGGGAAAAAATACCAGAGCTGGCGAGTGCCATCATATCGTCCGAATGCGGCAGAACCGCTGCCACCTCGCAATCGTAGGTGTGTTCAACCCGTGTCTTCACCTCGTCAAAATCGAACATCTGCGGTACCTTGTTCACCACGAGATACATCTGTGGGACTCCAAGCTGGCGAGCGACCTCTACTGTCACACCGGTCCCTTGGTAATCCTGCTGGTCGGGTCTCATGATGATAGCCAGTGCATCAGAGATGGCGATCGAGAGAAGCGTCTCCTCGTTGAGGCCTGGGTGGGTATCGATGAGTAGCACATCCAGATCAAGCAACTCGAGCAGATCTTGGAAACCATCGTTAAGCATGCCTACATCGTAGCCCTCCCGTAGCACGCGTGCGATCTCGCCAGCCTTGATACTCGAGGGAACGAGTAGCACGGTACCGCTGACCGGGGCATCCAGCTTAGCGGTTACGTCATGCGCTGTGTCCTCCAGACGGCACTTGCCCCAGAGATAGTCGTTGAGCGAATTACCCATATCCGTCTCTTCCATGCCAAACAAGACATGAATGCCCGGAGATGCGATATCTGTGTCCACTACCCCCACCCGCATCCCACTTGCCGCCATAAGGGCAGCGATGTTGGCAGTGGTGTTGGATTTGCCTGTTCCTCCGCGGAACGAGTGAACCGAAATGATCCTTGACATGTTACTACTCCTACTCTTCAGACAGGGGTTGACGTTGTACAGAAAACATCGTGATATCATCAAACTGAGGTGCGCTTGCGATAAAGTCGTTCAACGCTCCCTCAACGCGCTCCACCAACGCCCGGGCGGACAAGGCGGGTTGCGCTAGCAAGGAGAGCAACCGCTTCTCGGTGAAGAATTGGCTAGCGGGGTCACGCGCCTCTGTCACGCCATCCGTGTAGGCAAACAATATATCACCATAGTCGAATTGGGCGTAATCGATCTCATAGTCCACGTCTGGAAACATGCCTACCGCTGGCCCGGAAGGTCGGAGCGAGGCTTTCAAGGTGCCGTCCGCCCCGACGATGAACGGCGGGTTATGCCCCGCGTTGATGTAGGCTAATTGGCCGCTACGGGGATCGAACACTCCGAAAAACAGCGTGGCAAACATGTTGAGCTCGATGTGATTCTCTATGATGTACTCATTCGTAAGCGATACCGCTTTTTCCAGAGCAATCGTGCCGGTGGAAGGCAAAAATTGTCGCCGTTTCTGGCCACGTAGCGGTGATTCCCCCTCCAGCACACTTGTCCAGCTCAAAGAGTAGTGCTGCTGGGCGAAGGCCCGCATGAGACTGCGAACCAGCGCCATGAACAGAGCAGCCGGTACACCCTTGTCAACCACATCGGCTATGACGAACCCGACCCGGCGGTTCTGGGAGAGCATAAAAGCATCGTAAAAATCTCCGGCCACCTCGCGAGCTGGCCGGAAGAATGCTACAAGCTCCCAGCCCTCGGGCCGCGGCAATTCCGAAGGCAAGAAACCTGCCTGAATCCGCCGCGCAATTTGCAGTTCTTGTTCGATTTTGACGAGGTCCGCATCCTTGACGGGCGTCGTGTTGCTGCTACTCATGGAGATTCCTCTTTTGAGGTAGCCTGCTTCTCCGCTGCGCCTGGTCGCCTTACAACAAAGACGTTGCGATTTCGTTGTCCCGTGTGTTCATGGCGAAACTCATCGACACCCTGGAGGGCAAGGAAGACACCCAATCCACCAATCTCCCGTTCTTCGAGGGGCTGGCCCAGTTCCTCTTCATCGGGGGTGTCGTGTTGCAGGGGGTTGAAGGGGTCCCCAGTATCCTCGAGCACGATGGTTAGTGTATCGGCGTCAATGTCGGCTTCTACACGCACATCCCCTTCACGTCCGGCGCTTTGATAGCCATGAAGGATCGCATTGGTCGCGATCTCATCCACCGCCAACCGCAGCCGATACGCGGCGCGTCGGG
>JALZCF010000479.1 GCA_030863245.1 Chloroflexota bacterium | reverse complement strand
TTCTAGTTCTGATGCGCGGCATCATCTTCGGATTGAATCATGCTCTCTTCACCTCCGCGCTTGGCGTGGGACTGGGCTACGCGCGGTATGCCCAGAGCCGGCTCACGCGGCGACTTGCGCCCCTTGTGGGTCTGCTCGCGGCGATTCTCCTCCACATGACCCACAACTTCTTCGTTTCGTTGCCGGATCCTGAACTGTTCATCGTGAGTCTGGGCGCGGATTGGTTCGGCGTGGTGGTGTGGCTCACGCTGATGCTCGTGGCGACGCAGCAGGAGAAGCGTTGGATCGCGGCGGAGTTACGGGAAGAGGTGATGGATGGGCTGTTGCCACCGGAGCAGGCGCTGGCTGCAGCTAGCTACCGCGCCCGTCTGCGGGACCGGCTCGACGTGCTACAGGAGCATGGGTTCGGCCACGCTCACCGGCTCAGTATGCTGCACAATGCCGCGGCCGAACTGGCTATCAAGAAGCGGCAGCTTCGCCTCCACGGTGACGAGGGGGGGAATGGGGTGGAGGTTGTACGGTTGCGCGCGCAGATCGCAGGGTTGCTAGCGGAAGAGCTGAAAGGCTGAAAGTTAAAGGCAAAAGGCAAATGCTCTCGTCCTACCTCTTCCTTTTGCCTTTTACCTTCTTCCCCATAACCACTACGTTAGATAATCCCGGAGCTTTTTCGAGCGCAGGGGGTGGCGGAGTTTGCGGAGAGCCTTGGCTTCGATCTGGCGGATGCGCTCGCGGGTGACGCCAAATTTCTGCCCGACCTCTTCCAGGGTGCGGCTCTGGCCGTCCTGTAGTCCGAAGCGGAGGATGAGGACCTCCTGCTCCCGCTTGTTCAGTTGGTCCAGCACCTCCATCATCTGCTCCTTGAGGAGTTTCTTGGAGGCAGCATCTACCGGGCCGGTGAGGGAGTCGTCCGGGATGAAGTCACCGAGGCTTGAGTTCTCCTCGTTGCCGACGGGCGAATCGATACTCATCGGTTCCTGAGAGAGGCTCATGATGCGAAGGACCTTGGCTGCAGTGCGCTTGAGCTTCCGCGCGAGCAGAGGATCGACGGGGCGTCCCTCCCGTCGCGCGGAGCGAATTGCGTCGATCTCCTCTGGGGCGAGACCGATATCCTCCATCTCCAGGGCGATCTCCTCGGATGAAGGCTCGCGCCCCAGTTCCTGCACAAGGCGACGACTGGTGCGGATCAGGCGATTGATCATATCCACCATGTGAACCGGGATACGGATCGTGCGCGCCTGATCGGCGATCGCACGGGAGATGGCCTGTCGAATCCACCAAGTGGCGTAGGTGGAGAACTTATAGCCCTTCGTGTGGTCAAACTTATCCACGGCGCGCAGGAGGCCAAGATTGCCCTCCTGGATCAGGTCGAGGAAGTTCATGCCGCGACCGGTGTAGCGTTTCGCCACGCTGACCACGAGCCGCAGGTTCGCATTGGCCAGCAGATCGTGTGCGATATGAGCGTCCTCCCCCACCTTATGGTAGTGCTCCTTGAGCTCCTGCTCGTCGAGCGTAACCAGCGCTTCCAGCACCTCTGGCGTCGGCAGGGAGTCACTCAAGACATTGAGGACACTTTCCGGCATCAGGCAGAGACCGAGCGGCACTGTGAAGAGGCGCCGCTTGGTCTTCTGTACACGTTCTGGCAGGTTGTGATCGTATTGTGGGTAATGGCGGCCGAAGTACTTTTCTGGATAGAAGGGATGGCGGGGCGGCCAGATCTGACGCATTTCCCGCAGGTCGCGCACCATCCTCTCGAAAGAAGGCGGCTCCATCCCCAGCTCCTCGCACCCCTCCAGTACCGAGGTCCAGTTTTCGTAGAGGGTCTGATAAGCAGCACGGAAGATGTCAAGCGGGGTAGGCAATACCTCCTGCTCATCATAGAGTGCTTCGATGTACTGCTTAGCGCCAATTAGTACTGCCAGCCAGATCTCCTCCTCGCCTGATAGGAGGGGCACCACGCCGATCTCACGCAGGTACATCCGGACCGGATCATTGCCAAGATCGGCTAGCGAGGCCTCGGCACGGGCTGCCTCTTCCTGCTCCCGCTTTTCCTGTTGCTCAACCTCTTCGAGTTCTTCATCCAGCGGCTCCTCCTCCTCCCAATCGGAAGGGGTGCCGATGGTGATGCCCTGCTCTTTCAGTTCCTTGTAGAGCGCTTCCAACTCCTGGACAGGAAGCTGCGCGTCCGCGACGCGGGCGATCACTTCCTTCTTGGTAAGGCGCTTATCCTTTCCTGCACTATCAACAAGGGACTGAATAAGAGCATCCCGATCCGCTGTAGGAATCATCCAATTTCCTCCCGGCTTGGGGTTTAACTATTAATTAGGAGGCGACCAGAAACCGTTTTACAAGTGTAGGCAACGCCTTCCATTGCGTCAATCAAAAGCGGTTTGGCTCCACCGCTTTCCGCTGCTTGGCTCGTTCGCGCATCAACCGCTGGCGCTGGAGCTTGCTCCGCTCGACGGCTGCTTTTTTTTGGAGCAGCACTCTTAACTCCTCGGGATCGGCTTCCATCGTGCGCTGCATGTCATCGAGTAAGTAATGTAGCTGGCGCGCCTGCCGCTCATCATAGTGAATGAGAAATTCTTGTATTTTCCGGAACGGATCCTCCTCCCACTCGTCACTCGCGAGTGGAAGCTGATCAGCATAAAATTGAATAATTCGATGCACGTGCCGCGCAACGGGCGGCTCGAGCTCCTCGGTAAACTCCTCGATGTGGGCCGCACTCTCCGGTCGGTGCCTCAGGAGTCCCTCCCAGATCTGGCGGTGTTCCGTCTGCTCCCACATGTCTGCCCGAATTCCCTCCTCCACGGCCTGGTTCAGTAACGTCGGTTGCTCGATGAAGAGATAGAGCAAGTACGCGCCTAGGGAGCGTGGTTCCGCCTCAGCTGTCTCCTCCTCTGCTACGGGGAGATCGTCCAGATAGGGAGCATCTGTCTCCTGAACCTCCGGTGGTTCATCCCACGAGCCGCCGTCTAGGGGAGGGGCCTCGCTGGACGGTTCAGGCGGCATAGATTTACGGCCAGGACGAGGCTGCCCCATGTAGCCGACCAGTTCCTGTGCCAGCGTGCGTTCATCCGTCTGAAGAAGGCGAGCTAGGCGCCGCAGGTAGTGGTCTCGCACCAAGGTCGAATCAATCTCTGCAATAATCGGTAACAGATCTGAGGCAGCCCGTGCTTTCTGGGTCGGGTCATCCACCGTCATGCCCTCGAGCCGGTGGTCAATCATGTAATCGAGCACTGGCTGGGCCTCGCCCAAGAGCTGTGTCCAGCGTTCCGGCGCTTCCCGAATCAGATCGTCCGGGTCGTAGCCCTCGGGCAATGTCAGGATGCGAACCTCGCCCTGCACGTCGGTTGCTCTACCCCGCCCCTGCCTTGCTCGTTCCCAGTGGGCCCGCTGTACCTGCCGCTGTAAGTCGCGTACCGCTCCCATTCCGCGCTTAGCTGCCTGCTGGCCTGCCTCGTCGGCGTCCAGAGCCAGGATCAGGTTGGGGGAGTAGCGGTTGAGCAGGCGAATCTGCTCGCTGGTCAGGGCAGTGCCTAGGGCGGCGACAACGTTGGTGAAGCCTGCCTGGTGGGCGGCAATCACATCCATGTACCCCTCGACGATGATGGCGCGTTCCTCCGTGCGAATGGTATCCTTTGCGAGGTCCAAACCGTAGAGGGTACGGCTCTTGTCGAAGAGCGGACTCTGTGGCGAGTTGATATACTTGGGAACCTGATCCGTCTGCAAGGCTCGCCCGCCGAAGCCAATGACCCGCCCGCGCACGTCACGAATGGGGAAGACTAGGCGGTCGCGCAGGGCGTCGTAGAAGCCGCCGTTATCCCGCTCCCGTGCCAGCCCAACGCGCGCTATATCCTGCGCCGCGTAACCGCGCTCTGTCAGGGCCAAGAGCAGGGCGTCCCATGAATCAGGCGCGTAGCCCAGGGCGAAGCGATGGGCCATATCGGGCGAGATGGCGCGTTGCTCGACATACTCTCGGCAATGCTGTGCCTCAGGCAGGTCACGCAGCCACGCTTGAAACTGTCGTGTTGCCGCCTCGCAGAGGGCTAGCAGCTTCTCTCGCTCTGCCCGCGCCTGTCTCTGGGCCTCGCTCTCCTCCGCCAGTTCCACGCCCGCGTCGCGCGCCAGCATCTCGAGGGCCTCGCCAAAGGAGAGTCCCTCTCGCT
>JALZCF010000456.1 GCA_030863245.1 Chloroflexota bacterium | reverse complement strand
GCCTGCGGCTGCCCGCCAAGCCACGACCAGGGAGGCAAGTGGTTGCACGGTCATTCCGGGCCTGATCGACGCGCACGTTCATGTAAGTTGGAACGGCCGGGAGACGATCCAGGATCTACTCGTGCGGAATCGCGATGACCTGCTCCTCGAGGCGGTAGCAACAGTTGGCAACATCCTGGCCACTGGTACGACGGCGCTAAGGGACATTGGAGGACACGATTACCTGGAGATGTCCCTGCGGAAGGCCATCGAGGCCGGTCTGATTCAAGGCCCACGTATGCGTACGTCGGGCAAGATCCTGACGATGACGGGTGGTCATGCGCACTTCATTGCGCGGGAGGCCGATGGGCCCCTTGAATTGCGCAAGGCAGCCCGGGAGCAGATCAAGGCCGGTGCGGACACCATCAAGTTGATGGCGACGGGAGGGGTGGCGACGCCTGGTCAGGATATTCAGGCCAGTCAATTTACAGTCGAGGAGATGGCAGCAGCGGTGCAGGCGGCACATGCGATGGGCCGTACCGTTGCTGCCCACTGCCATGGTGCGGGCGGGATCCGAAATGCGCTCTTGGCCGGTGTAGATTCCATCGAGCACGGGACCTATCTCGACGAGGAGACGGCGGATCTCATGGTGGAGAAAGATGCCGCACTGGTCCTGACGCTCGGCGTGGCGAATCCGGAGCTGGAGGATCTTTCCCCTGCTGCCGCAGCAGAGGCGGCCCGCATGGGCGACGCCCTGAAACCCCTTCAACAGCAGTTGCGAGTGGCAACAAGGATTGCGCGGGAGAAGGGTGTATTGGTCGGTGCGGGCTCCGATGCAGGGGGAAACCCGCTCACACCGCACGATTTCAGTATGGCTCGAGAACTGGAACAGCTGGTAGATCACGGCTTCTCCCCATTGGAGGCGATCACCATCGCTACCCGCAACAACGCGCGCATCCTCCGCTGGGAAGAGGAACTCGGGACCCTGGAAGTGGGGAAACTTGCCGACTTCGTGATTCTGGCCGCCGACCCGTTGGAAGAGATATCCAACGTGCGGCAGGTAGAAGCGGTGTTCAAAGGGGGGAAGGAGGAGTGAATCACGACTATAGCGTATGAGTAAGGAGTAGTAAGAAGGTCAACCCGGACTATCGAAGTGTACCGACTGTCTAATTAACCGGAGGAGAAACATGAACTATAAACGGCTTTCACTGATTGCTATCCTGCTCCTGGCACTTGGCGTGGTACTCGCCGCATGCGGGGGCGGTACGGCACCGGAAGCGGGGGCGCCGGCTGAGGAGGCGGTAGAGACCGTTGAGGAGGCGGTGGAACCCGAAGCCGAAGAGGCAGTTGAGGAGGCGGCGGAACCCGAGGCCGAAGAGGTTGCTGAGGCCGGAGAGGCTGAGGCGTGCATCGGGGATCCGGTGGAAACCGTCGAGGTGCTCTCCAACGTTCAGGCGGCCGATCCGATCGAATTCGAGACCGCTCGACTGTTCGTGGAGAACCTGCGCCAGTTGGGGGTCCCGGCTGAGCATGTACCGATGCCATGGGAGCAGCAGGCAGATCGCGTGTGGTACGACCGTGAAAACTGGCAGGCGACCGCCTGGCGCATGGTTGGCCGACCGGAACGCATGGACCCGGACGAGTTCGTCGTGAACCTCTTCAGCTCCGACACGGCGGAATCCGGCTACAACTTCGTGGGTTACACCAACCCGGAGTACGACGAGGTGGCCCAGGCGCAGCGCGCGATCACGGACCCGGATGAGCGCCAGCCGCTCATCTATGAGGCGCAGGAGATCATCGCGCAGGACGTGCCCTACATCTTCGTCGCGCACCCGCAACTGCCCTTCGCCTTCCGCACCGACGTCTGGAATCCCGACTCGATCGTCGATGCGAAGGGTATCGGAATCAAGAATACCTGGACCTTCATCCAGGCGGAACCTGTGGGTGACGAGAAGCGCTTCATTCTCAATACAGGGGATGTGATCCAGGCCATCAACCCGCTCTTCATCTCGGGTGCTGCCGATTCCTGGATCACGGAGCTGATCTGGGACCGCCTGATGCGGGTGGGGCCGGATGGCCTCGTGCAGCCGTGGGCCGCGGAGTCGGTGGAGTGGGAGGATGACACGAACGTCCTTGTGACGCTGCGGGACGGCATGACGTGGCATGATGGCGAGCCCGTCACCGTTGAGGACGTCGTCTTCTCCTTCCAGGCAACCACCTCGGGCGAGGCGCCCATGTACGCCCCGTTCGGTGAAAAGATCGAGAACATCGAGATCGTCGATGAGCGCATGCTGCGCTTCACGCTGACCGAGCCGTGGGCGGCATTCGAGACCGCCTCTCTGGCCAAGATCAACCTGATCCCCCAGCACATCTGGGAGCCAATCCTGGAGGATCTGGCGAGCAAGGAGGAGAACGCGGAGAGCTACCAGGAAGAGGTCCCAATCGGCTCCGGTCCCTACCGCTTCGTTGGCTGGAAGCCCTCCGAGGAAGTGATCCTGGAGGCGAACCCCGACCACTTCGCGGCACCGAAGGCCGAGGGCTGGGTCCTGCGTATCATCCCGAACGTCGAATCAGCGCTCGGTCAACTGCGCAACGGTGAGATTAACTTCCTCTCCGAGTGGGAGGGCGACCCGACCATTCTGGCCCAGGTAGCGGAGGAGGACCCCAACATCGAGATGGTAGCGACCACCGAGTTGGGTTTCCGCTTCTTTGCCCTCAACAACCGGCTGAAACCGTTCGATGATCTGGCCTTCCGGCGCGCGGCGGCGCAACTCGTGCCAAGGGAGGCGATCATCCAGAACATCTTCAAGGGATATGCTGAGCCGGCGGACTCGCACGTGTCCGTGGCGATTCCCTTCTGGCACAATCCGGACTTGCCTCAATACGAGTTCGATATGGAGCAGGCCAGGCAGATCCTGCTAGACGCAGGCTATACCTGGGATGAGCAGGGCCAACTGCACCATCCGTGTGAGGAGTAACCTCATCCGACGGGGTGGGGGCCGACCCGGCCCCCACCTAGCAGAAAGGATAGCGTGTGATGCGACGTGACGTGCTTCTCTATCTCGGGGGGCGCCTGCTACAGAGCGTTCTCGTCCTGTGGGTCGTGGTCACCTTCCTCTTTCTTCTCTTTCGGCTGGCGCCGGGGAATCCGCTCGTCGCCTACATCGACCCCACGTTCACGCAGGAACAACAGGAAGCCTTACTTCGCCAATTTGGGTTGGACCAGCCGCTCCCGGTCCAGTACGTCGTCTATCTCGGGAATTTGCTGCAGGGAGAGCTGGGCGACTCCTTCTTCTACCGCAGCCCGGTCAGCGAGCTGCTCATGGAGGTATTGCCCAATACCCTCTACCTGACCCTGACTGCCCTGCTCATCGCCTACCTCATCGGCGTCCTGGGTGGGATCGTGATGGCCTGGATCCGCGGGAGCTGGCTGGAGCAGGCAGGGGTGACGGTCACGCTCATGACGCGGGCCGCGCCCGAGTTCTGGGTGGGGATGCTCCTTCTTACGGTCTTCGCTTTCCGCTTGAACTGGCTTCCCTCATCGGGGGCGACCGGCGCGGGCATCCTCTACGAGTCGGAATGGGAGAAACTCACCTCCCTCGATTTCTGGCGGCACATGATCCTCCCGGCGGCGACGCTCGGGCTCTACCTTCACGGGCTACCGCTGCTGCTGATGCGCTCCAACATGCTAGAGACATTACAGGATGACTTTATCACGATGGGGCGCCTGATGGGCTACTCCGAGTGGCGGCTCATGGTGCGCCACGCGGCTCGCAACGCGCTCCTGCCCGTCGCTACGGCGCTGGCGTTGGGGGTAGGCTACTCCATCGGAGGAAACGTAGTGGTCGAGACAGTCTTTGGCTGGCCGGGTATCGGTC
This sequence comes from Chloroflexota bacterium, assembly GCA_030863245.1. Lineage (GTDB taxonomy): Bacteria > Chloroflexota > Anaerolineae > Ardenticatenales > Ardenticatenaceae > JALZCF01. Next base: position 9,191 of record JALZCF010000456.1, on the reverse strand, counting down.
GCCTGCTCGTGCGCGCGGTCGCGGCGAGTGATTACCCACTTGCCCAGGGCGCCTTCTTCCTCTTCGCTGCCATCATGGTCGTGATGAACTTTGTGGCGGATGCCATGTACGGCTTCCTGGACCCGCGCGTCGGCTCTTCGGAGCGCGCGCAAGCTTGAACGGCAAGGGAGAGTAACAGATATGACCACACATCCGGCGGACACGGCGGAGATGCTGACGGCACCGGCGCCGGAGCAGGTGCGGGGGGAATCGCCCCTCATACGCGCGCTCGGCGCCTATGCAATGGTGGTGCGCGAGGACCGGCTGGCACTGTTCGGGACCATCATCTACATCTTCTTCATCGCGATGGCCCTCTTCGCGCCCCTGATCGCGCCCTACCATCCGACAGAGGTCATCCAGGAAGGAGGCATCTGGCTCGCGAACGAGCCTCCTTCTGCCCGCTTCCCGCTCGGGACGACGAACCTGGGACGAGATATCTTCTCGCAGCTCATCTACGGCTCGCGCACGGCGCTGCTCGTTGGCTTCTCTGCAGCCATGGCGGTCGCGGTGATTGGCACGGTGGTGGGACTCGTCGCGGGATATTACGGTGGTTGGGTCGAGACCATCCTCATGCGCCTGACCGATATCGCTTTTGGGATTCCATTCCTCCCTTTCGTGATTGTTCTAGTAGCCTTTCTAAGACCGAGCATCTGGAACATCGTTCTAGCCATGGCACTCCTCCTCTGGCGCGATACGGCGCGCGTTATCCGCTCGCAGGTGCTCACCGTCAAGGAGCGAGCCTTCGTGAGCGCGGCCAAGATCTCCGGAGCGAGCGACTTACGGATCATCTTCGTCTACATCGCGCCGAACATCCTGCCGCTTACCTTCCTCTACGGGTCGCTCGCCATCGGATGGTCGATCCTCACAGAAGCGAGCGTCAGCTTCCTGGGTTTCGGCGATCCCGAAGTGGTGAGCTGGGGTTTCATGCTCCAGGATGCCTTTGTCTCCCAGGCGATGTCACGGGAAGCGTGGTACTGGATCATCCCCCCAGGGCTCTTCATCATGCTCAGCGTGATGGCGGGTTTCTTCATCGGCCGTGGTTTCGAAGAGGTGCTCTTCCCGCGCCTCCGGAGGGTGTAGCGACGTGAACTGCGGTGATACTAGAAAGAGAAAGGGAGAGGGTTAATGGCAATCCTGGAGGTTCGAGATCTGGTCGTCGGCTACCGCACGCAGCGCGGCATCGTACGGGCGGTTGACGGCGTTTCGCTCTCCGTTGAGCCCGCCCAACACCTGGGAATTATCGGTGAATCCGGCTGTGGGAAGACCACCTTGGCCCGTGCGCTCGTGCGGGTGCTCCCGCGCAATGCGGAGATCCTGAATGGGTCGATCCTCTTCAAGGGTCGCAACCTGCTTGAGCTGAGCCAGCGGGAGATGCGTGAGCTGCGCTGGCGCGAGATCGCCACGATCCCGCAGGCCTCGATGGACGCCCTCAACCCGGTCTTCCGAGTGGGCAACCAGCTGGAGGAGGTGTTGCAGGTGCGCGGCGGGTTGGACCGTCGCGCGGCGAAGCGGCGAGCGGTCGAGCTGTTTGAGCTGGTAGACCTCGACTCCGCCCGGCTCGAGAGCTACCCGCATGAGTTCTCGGGCGGGATGAAACAACGAGCAACCATCGCCATGGCATTGGCCCTGGAGCCCACACTACTCATTGCGGACGAGCCGGTGACGGCGCTGGACGTTATCGTCCAACACCAGATCCTGGAGGTCCTCCAGCGGCTGGAGGAGGAGCTGGACCTTACGGTCATACTCATCACCCACGATATTTCGGTGGTGGCGCAAGTATGTGACTCGGTTGCCGTGATGTACGCAGGCCGCATCGTCGAACGGGCCCCGGCGGAACCCTTCTTCGATGCCCCATCGCACCCGTACAGCCTAGGGCTGCAGAACGCCTTCCCGAATATCATCCACCCCAAAGAGCGGCTGATCTCGATCGAGGGCTACCCTCCTGATCTGGTGGATCCGCCATCCGCCTGCCGCTTCGCTGAGCGTTGCCCCTTCGTCCAGACACGTTGTCTGGAGATCGACCCGCCGCTGATCGAGGTGACGCCTAACCAGCGGGCAGCCTGCGTGCGTACCGACGAGATGGCAATGCTCCGGCCACTCGCCGAGGACCCTCAACTGTGGTTATCCCACGAGGTGGCGGCCGCGAAGGCGGTCGAGGGTGAGTCCCTGACCGCGGCGGTGGACGTACCTGCGCCAGCGACGAGTGGCGGCGAGAGCGTGGAGGCAGGGCCGGAGGAGCCTTCCGCCGCGGCAGCGAGGGAGGTTCCATTCATCGAGGTTCGTCATCTCTCGAAACGGTACCGCGTCGGGGGGGGATTGGCCGGATTGATGCGCGGCCAAGCGCTCAGCTTCGTGCGCGCCGTCAATGACGTATCCTTCACCTTGCGGCGTGGTGATAGCTTGGGGCTCGCCGGGGAGTCGGGGTCGGGTAAGTCGACGACCGGCAAGTTGCTGGTGAAGCTCCTGGCGCCTTCTGAGGGCCAGATCCTCTTCGATGGGCAGGATCTGACGACGCTCAGCAAGGATCAATTGCAGGAGTTCCGGTGCCGCGCGCAGTTGATGTTCCAGAATCCATATGAGGCGCTCAACCCGCGCTTCACGCTCTACCGCTCACTCGCCGAACCCCTGATCATCCACGGCTGGAAGAACGAGACGGAGCGGTTGGAGCGCATCCTGGATACCTTGGAGCAGGTGAACCTCCAGCCAGCCCACTTCTTCCTGGGCAAGTATCCCCATCAACTCTCGGGTGGTCAGCTCCAGCGGGTCGTCCTGGCACGCTCACTCGTCCTGCGACCGGATTTCCTCGTAGCGGATGAGCCGGTCTCTATGCTAGACGTATCTGTTCGAGCCGGCATATTGAACACCATGCGCGAGCTGGCGCATGAGATGAATCTGACAACCGTCTACATCTCGCATGATTTGTCGCTTCTCCAGTACACCTGTGAGCGGATTGCCGTGATGTACAAGGGGGAGATTGTTGAGATCGGCCCCTCCCAGCAGATTTTGGAAGACCCGCAACATCCTTACACCAAGTCGCTTCTTGCCGCTGTACCCGTTCCGGATCCAACCTATGAGTACCCGGAACTTCAGATTTACGAAGAAGTTCCCCATCCAGCATAATGAGAATTGTTTATTAAATCGGGGTATTGAACCGGCTCTGCAATACCCCGATTGTTTCTACAATCTTCATAATGCTTGTCGATGGCTTACGACGGATGTCCCTGCAGGGAGTGCTGGAGTATGGCCTGACTTCCGGGAGACCGTAGAAAGAGAGACCAACTTGAGCAACACGATGATTGCCGCGATTCTTCATGAACATGGAGGTCGGGAGGCCATTCGGTTAGAGCAAGTTCCTGTGCCGGAGCCTCGTCCTGGCGAGGTGCGCGTACAGGTGCGCGCTTGCGCGTTAAATTGGTTGGATGTGGGCATTCGGCAAGGGCCGAAATTCGGTCCCATTCCCCTTCCTTTAATCGGTGGAGGCGATATCGCCGGCGTGGTCGATACCGTTGGCGCGGACGTGACAGGATGGAAAGCAGGTGATGAAATCCTTGTCTATCCTCTTCTAGGGTGTGGAGCGTGTGAGTTCTGCCGCCAAGGAGAGTTGGCGACCTGTCCGAACCACCGCATCATTGGCGAACATGTGAATGGTGGCCTCGCCGAGTTTACCATCGTGCCAGCTGCCAACCTGCTGCCCAAGCCAGCGAACCTCTCCTTCGACGAGGCCGCCGCGCTCCCAGTAGTCTTGATGACGGCTTGGCATATGCTTATCGAGGTGGGCGGATTACAGGCTGGCGAGGATGTCCTTATCTCGGGTGCAGGCGGTGGGGTAGCATCCATGGGAATACAGATCGCTCACTATGCGGGAGCCCGGGTTTTCACAACCACTTCAACACCCGAGAAAGCCGGGTATGCCCGGGAATTGGGTGCTGCTGAGGTGTTCAACTATCGGGAGGAGGACTGGGCCGCTCGCGCCCGCGAGGTAACCAACGACCGTGGGGTGGATCTTGTGCAAGATAATGTGGGGGCTGCGACATGGTCATCAGCACTGTGTGCCTTGGCACGCAATGGTAGACTTGTCACCTGTGGTTCACATTCCGGCACCCGAGTAGAGCTTGAGATTTCACAGATCTATCATCGGCAGCTCCAGATCCTCGGATCTAATGGGGGCACTTACGACGGCTTGTCCACGGCGTTAGCTTTGGTAGAGGAGGGGCGTATACATCCTGTGATAGACAGCGTGCTACCGCTTGAGCAGATACGGGAGGGCCACCGCTTGCTAGAGGAGGGAGAGCACTTCGGCAAGGTGGTCATAGCGATAAATTGAAGCGAAGTAAGTAACTGTTCGCGCCGCCCACCCCCTTGGTGGTGCTATCCAGGCAGTTGCGGTAGATCATCTGGTCGTACCACCCCCACCACAAACACATTCCCCGTGCGTGCTGCGCGCGGCCGAGGAGAAGGATCTGGGGACCGTCGTCCTGTTATGAGTGAGGGAGGTAGCCATGGCCGATCTGCCACGAATCGCGGAGGTGGTGATTATTGGCGGCGGGGTGATGGGGGCAAGCATTGCCTATCACTTGGCTGAGCGGGGATGCACGGATGTGGTGTTGCTGGAGCGGGCCGAGTTTTTTGGTAGCGGCACCACCGGTAAGTGTGCTGGTGGCATCCGCCACCAGTTTTCGACCGCGATTAATATCGAGTTGTCAAAGCGCAGCATTGCAATGCTGGAGCGCTTCCCCGAGGAGATGGATCAAGAGGTTGACCTCAATTTCTGTGGCTACCTCTTCTTGCTCGACAATGAAGTGGACATGGCGACCTTTCGCCAGAACGTCGAGCTCCAACATCAACTGGGGGTTGAGACGCAGCTGCTGGACGTGGATGATGTTGCCCGGCTAGCCCCCCAGATCAACCGGGATGGGCTCCTCGGCGGCACGTTCTACCATCGCGACGGGTTGGTCGATCCCATGAGTGTGGTGCAAGGCTACGTCAAACAGGCCCGGCGCCGTGGGGTAACCTTGTTCACTGGGGTATCGGCCACCGGGATCGATATCCAATCAGGTCGTGTCACGGGTGTCAGGACCCCTCAAGGGACGATCGAGGCGCCGACAGTAGTGATTGCGGCGGGACCGTGGTCGGGCGTGGTGGGAAAGCTGGCAGGCATTGACCTGCCGGTGCAACCCTTGCGCAGGCAAATGGCCGTGACGCGCCCCATGGAACGGCTCCCCCGTGACTTCCCGTTCGTGATTGACTTTGCGCGCTCGCTCTACTTCCATTACGAGGCGGGCGGCATCCTGACCGGCATGTCCAATCCGGACGAGACGCCGGGCTTCGATACCAGTATAGACGAGGCGTGGCGGCTCGTGCATCTGGAACAGGCCATCCAGCGGCTCCCCATACTAGCCGACGCGACCCTTCACGCCGAATGGGCGGGCCTATACGAGGTCACGCCCGACCATCAGCCAATCCTCGGCCGATTACCTCATGCCGAGGGATTGCTAGCGTGCACCGGCTTCAGCGGCCACGGATTCATGCAAGGCCCTATCTGTGGCCTCCTCATGGCCGAGGAAATCCTGGATGGACGGGCCCACACGGTCAATATCGATCCGCTACGTTGGGATCGCTTTGAAACCGAGGCTGAGGTGGCCGAATACAACGTGGTCTAGGTGGTGCAGCCAGGCATCGGAAAACTCACGAAATAACGCAAAGACGCAAAGATGCAAAGACGCAAAGACCACCTTCATTTGCGTTAAGCTTGATACTCATTCCTTAAGGGCCACGATCCCATGGCAGCGCGGGTAAGTGGTGCAGCCGTAGAACTGATTGCCTTGGTTGACGCCTCGTCTCGCGGTGCGGAGTGTCATGGGGGCGCCACATCGAGGACAGGTGGGTGGGGGATCAGATAGACCGTTCGGATGAGCCACTGACTCCCCGCGTAGGGCGGCGACGACTTGGGTGGACAGATCGCGCGGATCGTAGCTGCGGCGGACGGGTACGCGTAGCAAGGGTAACTCTGCCGCCGCGAAGACACCGTTGACGAAGCGATCCCGTTTCACGCGGCTTTTCTGTCGATGGCTGGTGTCGTCTAGCTCGATCGCAATGCGTGGCGCGAGCGTCTCTGGATCGCACAGCAAGAAGTCCACGTGCTTGCTACTGATGCGGTTGAAGGCGGCCTGCCTCTGGCGACGCTGTGCGACGTAGACGATGTCGGCTAGGCGCACCTTGGGACAGATAACGTACTCCCGCCCCACAGCAGAGTGGAGGACATGAAAGAAGGCAAGCTCAGCCGGGGAAAGGAAATCATCGCGCTGACGATACGGAAACGCCTTCTCGGCCCCTATTCCAAAGAGCCGCAAGAGCCAGCCCAAACAACCTTGTTTCTCGTTGCTCATGAGATGAGCATTCCTCATGTATCACGTTCGGCCACACACCAATACTGTAATTCCGCGCCCGTTTCAGGATGATAGGCATAGGCGAGCCCGGTGAAGCCATGCCCCCCTCGGAATTCATTGCGTGGTGCCTCGGTCAGTGAGAGCTGGTATAACTGCGCCCCCAGTTCCTGGCCACTTACTGAATCCACTACCGCGAGCCGCAAGCTCCGCTCACGTGGCGGCCTCTCACCGGCTAGGTACTGGGCATGCAGCGTGAGATCCTCGAAGGCGAGAGTCTGCTCGTCATTCTCTCCACCGAAGACGAGCTCTGCCTCCTCCTCAATCGGAACCGTGACGGTGGAGCGGTAGGCCACACGACAGACGATCATAAGCGGTACTGGCTCAGCATCGGCCTCAGTGGGTATCTCGCCCGAGGCACAACCCACCAGAAGCAGACTCAAACAGATAGCGACAAGTAGCAATCGGTAAATCGGTTGTAGAGCGGTCACAACATACCTCCTTACCGCTGCAACGTCGAAGGAGGCCACGAAGTTCGTTGATATTATAGAGCCGAACCTATGAAGTTAAACCTGTCCATATTGGCCAACGTCTTCAACGGTTGGTGGTGGCGTGAGCCGGCGCCGCGAGCAATACGGGTGGCACATCGAGGGGCCCACTCAGGCTTCGAAGGAATGCCTCTAGCTGCGCCAGTTCCTGCTCGCTAAGCTTCAACGGCTCGATTTCGGAGTGACCATGAGGCGCATCCGGTGCCCGGTTGTAGTGGTCGAGCACCTCACGCAGGGTAGCAAACTGCCCCGCGTGCATGTAGGGGGCGCGCTCGGCCACATTGCGCAGGTAGGGGGGCTTGAATTGGCGCTCCAACTCGTGGCCCCCCGCCTTGACGAAGCGCAACTCGCCGCATTGTTGGGGCATAGCATCGCTGTAGGGACCGAGACAGTTGAACTCGTCGGCCAGCACCTGCTGCACCCCCAGCACGCGGCCCGTATCGTCCGGCAAGCCCGCCACGGCTGGCACGCCCGTGTTGTGGAAGTCGTTGTTGGTCAAGAGCGGACCGTTATGGCAGTCGGTGCAACTGCCCTTGCCGATGAAGAGCCGCAACCCGACTACCTCATCGGTCGTGAGATGTGTCGCCGCCGCTTCCTCGTCACCTGCGAGCAATGCCTCCACATAATGGTCGAAGCGTGAGGAACCGAACTGGATCTCTCGCTCGTAAGCCGCGATCGCCTTGCCCAGGTTTGCATAGATGCGCGAGATCGTCGTCTGCTGCTCGGGTGTCATCGCCACGCGCATCATCCGCCACCGCATTAGAGGGATCGGCCGGCAGCGGCTGCAAGCTCCCAATCCACAACCCACGCAGCGTCGCCATCTCCCCCTCACTCCACCCCTGCCCCCCGCACCCCACCAGCAGAAGGCTAAGGAAAACCACCAAGCTTACCAAGAAGCCGATCCGTTTCATCATCTCTCCCGATCCAACCTGTGCGCGCGATGACTAGAGACTGGAGACTGGAGATTGGGGATTGGGGATTGGAAAATGGAGATTGGAGAATGGGATGCGCGGTTGCAGCAAGGCGTTGTCCGTTTTCCCCTTTCCCCTTTCCATTCTCCAATCCGCCCCCCACTTGCCTCATTCCGCACTCCGCGCTCCGCCCTTCCCTCATTCTGCACTCCGCACTCCGCATTCCGCACTCCGCACTACAAAAGAGAGACCTGCCAGGTCGGAGGAACCTGACAGGGCTCGCGTGAGGAGGAGTGTGAGCTAATTCAATTCGAGATCATCACTCGAAGGCTCACGGTTAGGGTTAGTTCTCGAACTGCTGTGCCTTCACTCGTTGGTAGCGCTCTTGGGCACTAAGGCTCGCGCCACCACTCTGGCGTGCCGAGCGCGTAGTGGCTCGCGCCTGGACGCCATCCGCCTGCTCCAACTGGCGTACCTTGGCTGCCAGGTAGCGATCGGCGATTTGATCGACAGAGCCCTCTGGGGTCCGGTTGGCGGTGTTACCTGCTTGAGCCGCCTGCTGCCCCTGCTCGCGCAGCGTGTCCAGTTCGCTTGTGTAGCGGTCTACCGGACGGTCGCTCGGTACAGCCGCATTCAAGGTGGCGGCTTGACCCTGGCGACGCAAGGCGTCGAGCTGGTCAGCGTAGCTGTCTGCGGCGCGCTCGCTCGTCAGATCAGCAACCGCGGGGACCGCTGCTTGCGCTTCCAGGTCGTTAATCTGGACGGGCTGCGTCCGGAGGTAGATCCCGTTCGCGAGGCTGGCGACCGCTACGATGGCGAGCGCGAGCAGCGCAATGGCGTAGCGCCGATTCCGACGTGCACTGCGGATAACGGTGGGATTAATAGTGGACATGGTAGTCTCCTTGATCGTAATAAAGTTTGAAGTTGAGTCTAGATTGGGGCGGGATAAGCCCGCGTGCCGATGCCTACTGGGCGAATGCCGTGTGTATGCGCCATCTAATTTCTCTTGTATGCATCGTCGTTTCCTTTCTACACCGATCCTTTGTAGCCACTTATCGATCGTGTTCGCCTCGATAAGGGCTCACGATTAACCCCACGCCGTGGCCGACTTGGTTGCCGCTCTCCTAGGCCCCTCACGATGCCGCTACTATACGGCAGCTACCGTCACCAAAACGTCTCCTTGGCGTCTACTGAGAGCTAACCGCCAGTAGCGGACTTGCACACCCTAAATGCAGAAGAGGAGATATTTACGGCAACTGGAAATGGAAGGATGAAGGATGAAAGGACTGAGGTGTGGGGGTGTGGGAGTG
>JALZCF010000439.1 GCA_030863245.1 Chloroflexota bacterium | reverse complement strand
GTATAAGACGGCTGTCGAACTCGAGCGCGAGCTGTTCGTTCTGCAGCTGCGGGAACTCGCGCCCATCGCGGCCGAGGCAGGAATCCCTATCTTTCTGGAACCACTCAACCGATACGAGGCACACCTGGTAAACCGGCTTGAGGATGGCGTGGCGTTCGCCGAGCAGGTAGGGCCGGAGATCAAGATCATGGCGGACTTCTTCCACATGAACATCGAGGAGGTTGATATTGCCGCCAGCATCCGGGCAGCCGGGCAACATATCGTTTACGTCCATGTTGCCGATAGCAACCGCCTCCAGCCCGGGCGTGGTCACCTCGACTTCCGGCCGGGATTTGCAGCACTGAAGGCGGCCGGCTACGACGGCTACCTGGGCATCGAGTGCCGGGTGGAAGGACCCATCGAGGAAGCGCTGACCGAATCCGCCGAGCTACTGCGTCGCTGGTGGGCAGAGGCGTAGCTCACGACATCGCACGCCTAGGTGAACCGGATGCCGAGCTTGATCGATTCTTCTGGGTGCTCGTCGATGTTTCGGTAGGCGTCCACCGAATCCTCGAACGATACGATCGGCGTAACGATGCCCTCCGTCCGTAAGCGACCGGATACGAGCCAGCGCAACGACAGCTCAACGTACCGCTGGAGCGTCCAGCCAGGGTGGTCACGCATTGGCAGGCTCTCGGAGCGCGCCGAGACCAGCTGCAACCGGTTGATGTGGAACTCCTCGCCCAGTCGCAACCCGGCTGCATCGCCTCCATAGAAGGAGAGCACGCAAATCGTCCCTCCGTACCGCGTGGCCCGGATTGCCTGCTGCAGTGCCCGGATACTTCCGCTCGCCTCCACAGCGACATCCACGCCGCACCTGCTCCAGTCCTGCGGGACTTCCCAGTATCCACCCAGTACCCGCTTCCGCGCCGGTTGCTCGCTGTCCTGCTGGCCGGAGCGTCCAGTCATGCGCCGGATCGTGAGGCCAACATCACCGCCGTCCGCGTTTGGGTCGAGCGCGACATCGGCGCCTAGATCGCGCGCCAGGTTGCGGCGCGTCTCAATCAGGTCAATACCGATCACGAGGTCCGCCCCACTGATGCGTGCTAGCTGCACAGCCATCAGCCCGATCGCGCCCATACCGAATATCGCCACCCAGTCGCCCAGGCGGACCGGCGCGTCGCGCATTGCCATCGCCATCACGGTTGGATCGAGGCACATGGCCGCCTCGGCCGTCAGCCCATCAGGCAGGAGGTCAACCATGCTCTCGTCCACGGTATAAGTCTCTCGGATCGGCAGATGGCCGAACACTTGATCACCGCGCTTGAACCGGCTCACCTCCACGCCAACGTCCGTGACGACCCCAACCGCCATATTCCCGAGTGGATGTGGAAAGGCGCGCGCGGCCTGCTCCTCGGTGCGCGGCATCACGCACCCCAACCCTCGGTCGTATGGCCGGTTCGCTGCCGGATCGTTGCGGTACGCCACGAGCTCCGTTCCGTGCTTCGGAGAGGCGAACTCCGCACGAATGCGGATCTGATGGGATCCCAGATCAGGTTCCTCGTACTCTCGTAGTACAGGAGTCCGTGGTGCGATAGCGATTAGTTCACGTGGCATACTGATATATCTCAGCGTCAACTCTAAGTTGGGCCCGACTGATTATCCCTTGAGAGCTCCTGCAGTCATGCCCTCGATGAATTTGCGTTGCAGGAAGATGTAGACCACGATAATAGGTATTATCATGATCATCGCGCCGGCCATTATCAGCGGGATGTCCTGAGTGTAGCGGCCCCGGAAGAACATCAGGCCCAGAGCCAGTGGACGAAGCTCTTCTTGCTGGATGTAGAGCAGAGGTATAAGGAAGGCGTTCCAGGCTCCCAAAAACTGGAACACTGCTAGTGTACTGATACCCGGCGTTGCCAGGGGCAACATCACTCGCCAGAAGACACCGAACTCGCTTGCACCATCTATTTTCGCCGCTTCGGCCAATTCTTGGGGAAGCCTGAGAAAAAACGCTCGCATGAAGAATATGCCAAAAGGCAGCGCAAAGACGATGTAGGGGATGATCATGGCCCAGTAGGTGCCGAGGAGTCTGAGGTCTCGCTGGAGGTAGAAGAGCGGGATCATAATTGACTGGAAGGGCACCATCAAGCCGAGCAGGAAGATATAGAAGAGCACATTGCCCGCCGGTAGCTTGAAGCGGGCAAACCCATAGCCAGCAAGGCTGGAGAGGGTCACCGAGCCGATGACGATCGGAACGGAGACGATAACACTGTTGAGAAAGTACCTCCCAAAGCGGCCCGTAGTCCAGGCCTCGACGTAGTTCTCCCAATGCAGAGTAGTGGGAAACCCGAGGGTGTTGATAGCGAGCTCCCTCGTCGTCTTGAGGGAACTCGCTATCACCCAGAAGAAAGGTACGACAGCGATGAGGGCGAAGAAGATTAAAACGCCATATTGAAGGATTCTGAACAAGATGGGTCTCCCCACCCCTCCCCTGCGTGTGCTCGCTGATGTCGCCATAAGTTACTCACCTCTCTCGCGAATACGGATGAAAATGTAGGAAGCAATCAGCGTGATGGTGGTCATGACTAGGGAGAGCGTAGCACCGTAACCAATTTGGCTCTCCTGAAAAGCCTTACGGTAGGTATAGGTGCCGATCACCTGGGTCGAAGTGCCAGGTCCACCCTGGGTCATGACAAAGACAATGCCGAAGACGTTGAAGCCGCCGATGAGGGTATACGCTGTGATCATGGTCAGGACGTGCCGTAACTCGGGAAGCAGGACGTGGACAAACCGTTGCCAGGCATTTGCGCCGTCAATCGTGGCGGCCTCGATTAAATTAACATTGACGTCTTGCAAGCCCGCCATAATGACGACGAAGGCGAAGCCAAAATAAGCCCAGATTGCGGTGGCGATCAGCGCCATCTACGCTGTGTTGGGATCTCCCAGCCACCCACGAGTCAGGAAGCCAAGGCCGATGCCCTGCAGTAGCTTGTTGAGGGGTCCAAACAAAGGGTGATAGATCCAGTTCCACACGATCGCGATCACGACTTCGGAGAGTATCACCGGCAAGAAGTAGACTGTCCGAAAGACAACCATCCCACGCACCCCGCGCCACAAGAGCGCACCGAGTAGTAGTCCGATCGCGATGGGTGTAATGGTGCCGACGCCCACCCAGCCGAGGTTGTGAGAGAGGGCTTCCCACAGCAGCGAATCGGAGAAGAGACGCCGGTAATTGGCGAGCCCTACAAATTCCTTCGGACCGGCCCCGGTCCACTCAACGAAGCTGTAGTAGATAGAAACGACGAAGGGATAGATAAAGAAGAGAGCATACAGAAGGAGAGCAGGAGCAATGAAAGCATAGCCGGGAGCTGCTCTCGCCAGCGACCTTCTGACCTTACCGGTAGTAGTTATTAACTCAGCGCTTCGCGCCGCCATCCTGGACCCCCTTTCGTTCAGCCGGTTGTGCTCTTCTGGCTGCCTCGGCAGGGAAAGAGAGGTACAGGAGTCTCTCTTTCCCTGCCACAATGCCCATCAGTCTTCTGTGATGTCGATGACCCTGCCCTCTTGCTTAGCCTGCTCCATGGCATTCTGCAGGTCGTCGGCCTGCTGCTGTGGGGTCTTCGTCCCCGCCAGGACTTCCTGGAAT
>JALZCF010000429.1 GCA_030863245.1 Chloroflexota bacterium | reverse complement strand
GGCATTACCATTGACGGCTACGAGATGGTATGGAACCCGCGCTCGGACAGCTGGCTCTTCACCCACACCCTAGCAGATTGGTATAACCGTTGGAAAGGTGTGTATCGGGAGGAGGATGGGGACCATTGTCATCACTTGGACTTTAACAAGCTCAACAATAATCCCACTAACATCCAGCGCGTGCCTGCTGATGCGCATCTTGAGCTACATCGCCAGCATGCTAGTCGCACACTGCGCCGACCGGATGTTGTTGAAAAGTGTCGTGAGATTCACCAGAGTGACGAGTTCCGCTCGTTTATGAGCGAACGGATGCAGCAACCAGAAACCCGTCAGATTCTCTCCGAGCAGGCAAAGGCGCAGTGGGAGGACGAGGAGTACAAAGCCTACATGATGGAGAAGTGGCGTGAGTTCTACAACTCGGACCCTGCATATCGCCGTGCCAATCGCGAACAACTAAACCAGTCGCAGCGCGAGTACTGGAGCAACGAGGAGCACCGCAAACAGCAGGCTGAGCGGGTACGAACCTACTTCGAGGAACATCCAGAGGCCCGTGAAGCTGCCTCGCAGCAGGCAAAAGAGCAGTGGCAAGATGAGACGTTGCTTGAATGGCGGCGACAAAAGACACGAGAACAATGGACACCCGAGTTTCGGGAACAGCGTCGCGTGGCGCTTCGCGAGACCTACTACCGTAAAACGCTCGCTACGTTGAAGCAGTTCGAGACAGACCCAGGCCAAGTTGATGTTGACGCGTATCGCGACCATCGCATCGCATTGCGCGACAAGTCATTGTTGCGCTTCGATACCTTCTGCAGCCGCTACTTTGATGGGGACGAGCAACGCGCCTGTCAGGCCATCGCCAACTACAATCACCGCGTTGTTTCAATCGAGCGTGTCGAGGAGCGAATGGATGTGTACGACATCGAAGTACCAGGTACGCACAACTTTGCCCTTGCCAGTGGTGTATTCGTGCACAATAGCGCCAAGGGTGCGCGAGACCGTCGCTTCCAGGCGATCCTGCCACTACGTGGCAAGATCATCAACGTCGAGAAGGCGCGCATCAACCGCATCCTGGACAACAGAGAGATCCAGGCCCTCATCTCCGCCCTCGGCTGCGGCATCGGTGACGGCTTCGAGCTATCAAACCTACGCTACAGCCGGATCGTGATTATGACAGATGCGGATGTCGATGGCTCTCATATCCGCACGCTGCTACTCACCTTCTTCTTCCGCTACATGCAGCCGCTCATCGAGCACGGCCACCTCTTCATCGCCCAGCCGCCCCTCTACCAACTCAAGGCAGGCAAGGAGGAGATCTACGTGTACACTGAGGCGGAGAAAGAGGCCAAACTGCGCGAGTGGAGTGGCAAGAATGTTACCATCCAGCGCTACAAGGGCCTCGGCGAGATGAACCCGGAGCAGCTTTGGGACACGACCCTTAACCCGGAGAACCGCACCATGCTCCAGGTCACCATCGAAGACGCCGTCCAGGCCGACAAAACCTTCGACATGCTCATGGGCTCCGCCGTCCCGCCCCGCAAACGCTTCATCCAGACCCACGCCCGACAAGTGCGAAACCTGGATATCTAAGACGTTGCACGTGGTGCGCAGTGCGTGAATGATAATTGAGCACACTGCGCACCACGTTCTTTATTCCATATTCCACATTCCACATTCCACGCTTTAGAGGAAGTGGCATTAGACTTGCATATTCATCTTGACAAGTCTTATTCATTCGTAGCAGGAGGATAGCAACCTGCCCATCTGAACGCTAGAAAGGGAACGGGTTGAAAGCCATGGCATCGACCAAGACAGCATCGAAAGACATCGAGAAGCAGGTCGAAGAAGTCAAGGAGCAGGCCGAAGAAGTCCAGAACGAGGCGAAAGCGGCTCTCTCTAACCCCTGGTTTGAGCGTCTCGCACGCTTCGGTTACCTTTCCAAAGGGGCGGTCTATGTCATCGTCGGCATCTTGGCCATACAAGCAGCACTGGGGACCCGCGCCGCCCCGCCGGACACGCAGGACGCCCTCACTGCCATTGTTGCACGGCCTACAGGGCAGCTTCTGCTGATAGGCGTAGCTGTTGGCCTACTTGGCTACGTCGCTTGGCGGCTCGTCCAGGCCCTCCTCGACCCAGAAAATAAGGGGCACGATCTCAAAGGGATCGTACAACGGATCGGCTATCTCTTCAGCGGGATAGCGTATGGTGGTGTGGCCCTGGCCGCGCTAGAGATAGTGACAGGTGGCCCCGGTCGTGGGCAGTCGGATGCGACAGAAGACTGGACGGCACGCTTCTTAGCCCAACCGTTTGGCGTTTGGCTTGTCATCCTTGCTGGCGTGGCCATCATCGGCTATGGGGCGGAACAGCTCTACGAGGCGTATAGTGCGTCGTTCCAAGAAAGGTTCAAGGGTCACGAGATGAGCGATAGCGCTCGACGCTGGGCGGTGTACGTTGGCCGCCTCGGTTACGCCGCCCGGGGCCTCGTCTACGGCTTAATAGGATGGTTTCTCCTGCAGGCCGCTTACCTCGTGGATGCCGATGCCGCGGATGGCTTGCGAGAGGTGCTCCTCACCCTGTCGCGCCAACCCTATGGGCCGTGGCTGCTCGGACTCGTCGGAATCGGTCTCGCCTCCTACGGCCTCTACGCCATGTTCGAGGCCCGCTACCGCCATGTGGAACCAGGATAAGGAAGCCTCCATGGCGGTTAGAAACTGTGACGACTACTCGTTCCGTCCGTGAACCATCGCGGGTGGCGAAGTGGCTTCGACCGCAGTGAAGGGCTCGAGGATGCGGTAGGTGTGCTCCGCACCGGCAGGCACTACCCACGAATCACCTGGCTCCAGCGTAACCGTTTGCCCCTCGCTGATCAACTCGGCGCGGCCATCGATCACATAGCCAATCGTCTCGTACTCATGCTTCTCCATTGGCTTGTCATCCGTGGGCTGCTTCTCCTTCCACATCCGCATGCTGACGCTGATACCAGTCGCCAGATAGATC
>JALZCF010000425.1 GCA_030863245.1 Chloroflexota bacterium | reverse complement strand
CCTCCTCGACAGAGGCAGGGGCAAAGTATCGGTCGTATAATTTCATGGTACCCTCTCTATTGATCCGAGCCGGCTAAAGATGTGCTAGTGCATGTTGCATAGTGCGTGGTGCGTGGTGCGTGAGCTGTTATGGTGAAAGTAAGCGTATACTACGTGGAATTGATGGGCCAACAATATAGTACGCGCCATGCACCATTTGTGCGACGCGCATGCGCGCAGCTGTGCGACGCACATGCACTTCGTGCACATGCAACATGCACCATGCACCACGCACCACGCACCACGCTTTCGCCCTCAACCTATTTACCCTCACCTCGATTCTAGCTCAAACCTATCATCAAACCATCCTCCCACCGAACCACCCCATTGCCTCCTTCGCTGCTACTTGCGCGCTAAGGCAAAAAGTAGATATACTTCCCCTCAATCCGATCCACTCAACTACAGGAGCTTCGCCATGTCGACGGAAGAGAACAAGAGCGTCGTCCGCCGCTATTTTGAAGAAGTCAACAACCAGCGCAAGCTCGCGGTGATCGACGAGATTATTGCCCCCGACCTTGCCGAACCGACGAGAGGCGCTGTCGGGCGGGTGGCGGCAGCCTTCCCGGACTACCACATCAGCATCACCGATCAGATCGCGGAAGGGGACAAGGTCGCCACCGTCTGGACCCTCACCGGCACGCACCAGGGCGAGTGGATGAGTCCGATGGGCGCCATTGCTCCGACCGGCAAGCAGGTAACCTACACGGCGACGACCACCTTGCGCATCGCTGACGGCAAGATTGCCGAGGTCATCGGGACGAATCACGACCACTTAGGCCTCCTGCAGCAAATGGGGGCCCTGCCGGCAACAGCGCCCCGCCCTGGCGCCTAATGCTTCGTCATGCTCATGACGGCCGCAGACAGTTGTTTGATAGGGAGTTGAATCGTGACAGATGGGGCGTATTCATCAGGTGGGGGAGAGCTGGCAGGCAAACAAGGCATCGAATTCGTCGTTGACCCAAGCCAAGCGGAGATGCAGTAAGTGATCGAAGCCCGCTTCACTCCAGCGCATGCCGACCCCTTTGAAGCGTTGTTGGATCAACCATTTACAGGCGCTCTCGATCATGCCGCTGCCGATGGGCAGCCCGTTGGCTTGGTAGGTCGCATAGTCGAGATGGTTGCGATGCGTCTCCAGATAAGTATAGACGTTGTGCAGGCGCTCGCGCGCCGCAGGCGGCAGCCCCTCCAGGTCGAGGGCCGCCGCCAGGTCGCGGAGGACGGTATCGGCTTGCCCCGCTTTCAACTGCCGACACTGCCTAGCGAACCACTGACGGGCGCGCGTGGTGCGCCCATCCAGCCAGGCCTTGGCCCCTTGCCACAGATTCTGCGCCGCATGATAAAAATCGAGGATCCCGACCGCCAGCTCGCCAAACTGTTCCTGGTAGAGGCGCCACAAGCCGCGACTGCCGTCGCTCAACCAGGCCACGCTGCCCGCTGCCAGCACCCCTTCGCGCAGGGCAGCCTCCCACAGCCGTGGGGCCAGTTGATCCACGCTGCCGCGCACCGCCACCAGGCGGCGCCGTGCCACCTGCGTCACCTGCCGACCGCTACGCGTGAGGCGTTGGCCTAGGCGCGCCACCAGCCCCACCTTGACCTCGCGCCAGCTCACGCGCCCCTGGGGCTGGCCCCCCTGCGGCCGGAAGGGCACCATCACCCCATCGGCTTGGATGACCAAGGGCAGAGCGGCTGTCGCCGCGTCGCCGCTCTCGGTCACAGCGCGCTCGCCCGCCGCCACCTGTGCCAGCCGCTGCGCCAAGCGCTGCTGGCCGGCTGCCCCGGCCGCTTGCACCCACTGCCAGACCGCCCCCACGCTGACCTCGATGCCCAGTAACCGCGCTAAGAGCAGCACCACCGTCTCAAAGGGCACAAAAAGGGCCAAGCCACAGGCCAGGCGCTGCAGCCCGCGCCCAGTGCGCTGGTTAGGGTACAGCCCTAACTGCTCATCCAAGGGCACAACCTGCCCAATGCGACAACGGTGCGGACAGCGTCCCACGCGCCGCGCCCATTTCACGACCCCCAGCAACGTCGTCAGTTGCCGTGAGGCCAGCCCTTTACTCTCCAAGCGCGCCCCGCAGGCCCGACAGTTCGGCCAGGTCGTCGGGTGCGCCGCCCGCTCCGCCAGCACCTCCTCAACGAGCTGGACGGCTAGCAGCCGCGCTAGCTGCCACGCCGCCCACAGCAGCGCGGCCAACGACTGAGCCTCCCGCATGTCCTTCACCGGCGCTTGCAGGGCCGGCGCGCCGTGCGTTATACTCTCCCGCAGACACCGCATCGGTATCGCACCTCCTCTCGGATCACTTTCTTCCACCCGAAAGGATACCGCTTTACCCATGCGGTGTCATCTCTCCCCTAAGTTCTGGATGCGCCCTGACAGATGGGTTCCGCACTCGGCTGCGTCGGGGCGACCCGCTTATCGGCACGATGCTCACCCTTCCCTCACCCGAGGTCGCCGAGCTGCTTGCGGAAGTGGGCTTCGATTGGCTCTTTCTCGATGCCGAACATGGTGTCCTGGAGGCGAGAGAGCTCCAGATGATGATGCAGGCCGCAGGCGCTGGAACGCCCTGCGTGGTGCGCCTGCCGGTGGCGGCGGAGGTGCCCATCAAGAAAGCGCTCGACGTAGGGGCGGCGGGCATAATCGCCCCGCAGGTCAACTCGGCAGCGCAGGTCGAGCAGGTGGTCCGCCTGGCAAAGTACGCCCCCGCCGGCACCCGTGGGGTTGGTATCGGACGGGCGCATCGATACGGCTTGAAACTGCGCGAGTACATCGCGGCCGCCAACCATGACACGGCCGTGATCGTTCAGGCCGAGCATATCGAGGCCGTGGAGAACATCGAGTCGATCGTGCAGGTGGAGGGGATCGATGCGATACTGGTCGGCCCCTATGACCTCTCGGCGAGTATCGGACGCATGGGACAGGTAGACCATCCCGACGTGACGGCCGCGATCGATCACGTGAAGCAGGTCTCTCTGGCGGCTGGCGTGCGCCTCGGTATCTTTGGCGTATCGGCCGGGGCTGTGAAGCCTTATCTTGCCCAGAAATATACGCTAATTGTGGCAGGCGTGGACACCCTCCTGCTCGGACAGGCTGCCCGGGGAATCCTGACGCAACTCAAGGAGTGAGTACCGTCTATTCGTCATTCACTTCGTCACAGAAAACCTCCTACTGCAACATCAGAACAACTCCCCTGATACCTCCAGCCTCTCAGAATCCCAAACCTCGCTCCTTCATCGACACATACCGTTGCGCCCCAATGATGACATGGTCGAGGAGCTCGATGTCCAGGAGCTGACCCGCCTGGCGGATATCGCGCGTGACGCGGATATCCTCGGGGGAGGGCGTAGGATCGCCAGAGGGGTGGTTGTGCGCGACAATGATTGCGGCCGCATTGCAGCGGATCGCTTCGCGAAAGACCTCTGCCACCCGCACGACACTAGAATTGAGGCTACCTTTGTAGAGGGACTCGCGCCAATTACCGAGCACGAAGTTTTTGGTATCTAATAGGATGACTCGTAGGTGCTCCTGCTGGAAATAGGCCATATCGCCCATGAGGAGGTTAGCAGCATCGGCGGGGCTCTTGACTTGCGGGCGATCCTCCGGGCTCAGCGTCGCCACGCGCTTGCCCAGTTCCAGGGCAGCCAGCAGTTGCGATGCCTTGGCGGGCCCAAGACCATGCACGCTACTACTTAGCTCGGCCACCGAGGCGTTCGACAAGCCTCGTAACCCATCAAACTCGTTCAACAAATGATCCGCTAGATCCAGTACGGAGATCCCCTGCACCCCCGTGCGCAGAATAATCGCTAGCAATTCACGGTTCGCTAGCGCACTCGCCCCGTAATGAATGAGCCGCTCGCGCGGGCGCTCTTCCCGTGCCATATCTGCTATCATTAACGAGGTGTAGGTCGGCCGCTCGTCGGTGACTTCCCTCTCTCCCACCTCGGTTCGTTCCAGCAGGTGCTCTATCGTTTCCATAACAAGTCCCCAGGGGTGATATCATCGACTTAACATATGAACGTAGTGCGCGACGCAATTGGTACATGCCCATCATCTGTCACCGGCTGTTCCTCTAGGGTGTGCGTCACCTCTTTGTAACAAAGACAGAACAGCGCTAAGTGTAGACTGTAGAAGTGTAGACCAAGGTGCTTCAAGTCTACGCTTTTACGCCCCCCGCTCTCCACACTCTCCACCTCGCAAGCCACCAACGCGCCACCTCCCCTTCGCGTCCTTGCGTCCTTGCGTCTTGGCGGCTTGGCGTGAGCCCTTTCATCCTTCCTCATTGCTCCTTGCCGTTTTTCTCCTTAATCGTTCAGGCTAAAATGTCCGCTTTTGGCGTTTTTCAGGCTAAATTT
>JALZCF010000424.1 GCA_030863245.1 Chloroflexota bacterium | reverse complement strand
GGTTTGCCCTCGCCCACTCCACCCAGCCCGCAAAGTGTTCCGGGCGCAGCTCATTGCGCTCCACGGGCTGGCCCCCCGTCTCTGCATAGATAGCGTGGAGGTTCAGGCGGTGCGTTCCCGGAAGGAGGCGGTAGGCCTGATCCAGGTCCCTACGCAGTTCCTCTGGGGTGCGTGCCTTGCCCGGGTAGTTGCCGGTCGCCGCGATGCCGCCCCCCAGTGCCGCATCCGGGTCCTCGAATCCGGCCACGTCATCGCCTTGCCAGCAGTGCAGGCTCAGAGAGATACCCTCCAGGGTAGAGAGAGCCTCGTCCGTATCGACGCCCAGGCTAGCATACCGCTCTTTTGCCAGCGCGTAGGCATCCCGTAGCTGCCGGGTGGCGGGCTGCGTTTCAACAATCATGGTGTTTCCTTTCTGCTTGCAGTGCCTATCACTCTATGCGTGAGGCGACAATCAGGACCTCCAGCGTGCGCGGGCCATGCACGCCCTCGACGCGGTTGAGTTCGATGTCCGATGTCGCAGAGGGGCCCGAGATGAGCGTGATGGGCCGACCGGCGCGGGCAGCCGACTCCATAGCGGCCATCGCTTCCGGCACCAGGCCCACGATCTGCTCTTCACGGACGATGCAGAGATGATAATCCGGGAGCAGGGTCAGCGCACGCCGCCCCTGCAAGGCGCCATGGTCCAGCACGATGGTTCCGGTCTGGGCAATCGCCAGCAAGCAGCCCGTCAGCACGCCGTCGCTCGTGTCTAGTTCCTCGTTGGTCAGTTCTGCCGAATCGCGGAGCGGCGTCACATCGTCTGGCAGCCACTCCGTTGGCAGGTCAGCCGGAATGACCAGGCGTTGCACGCCGCGTGCCCCGAGCGCCTCGGCAATGGCGCCACGCAGTTGCTCCTCCGTCACGCGCCGTACGAGTGCCTTGTACTCGACGAGCCGCTCAACCAGACGCTCGACAATCTCGTCCTGTGGCGCCTCGTCCCGCAGCCGATAGTCGCGTTGGATCGCCACGTCATCACCGGGAGCATCTGGCGGCACATCCCGCAGGGCCGCCTGAATGCGCTGCAGGATCACCTCGCGGGCCGTACTCATAGGTCCTCTTCCCCTTGCTGCGTTTCCGCCCACCACTCACGGAAGGTCTGCTTGGGCACGGCTGGCATATCGCGCATCGCCGTCCACCCTCCCAACGCGCCCGGCAGCCACTTGATGTACTCGCCCCGTTTGAGCGGGAGCTGGCCAACCTTGGCAAGTTGCTGGGCCTGCTCGTAAGCGGCGCGGCTCTCGAACATCTTTGCTAGCGCTTTGAAACCCACGTTCTCAGGGTCGAGCGCAGCGCGCAGACCCCCTTTCTCCTGGTTGTGGCGCACGGCTTCGCCACGCATGTGGATCAGCACCTCGGGAATGTTGATTGCCACCGGGCAGACATCGTAGCAGGCACCGCAGAGCGAGGAGGCGTAGGGCAGCGACCCGGCCTGCTCCACGCCGACGAGCTGCGGGGTGAGGATGGCGCCGATCGGCCCCGGATAGACCGAGCCATAGGCATGGCCGCCCGTGCGCTCGTAGACCGGGCAGATGTTCAGGCAGGCCGAGCAACGGATGCAGTACAGCGTCTGCCGCCCGGTAAGGTCAGCCAGCACATTGGTGCGACCGTTATCCAGGAGCACGAGGTGGAAGGCCTGCGGTCCATCGCCTGCCGCCACGCCGGTCCAGAACGACGTGTACGGGTTCATCCGCTCACCCGTCGAGGAGCGGGGAAGGAGCTGCAAGAAAACCTCGAAGTCGCGGAAGGTGGGGATGACCTTCTCGATGCCCATCACCGTCACGAGTACCTGCGGCAGGGTCAGGCACATCCGCCCGTTACCCTCCGACTCGACCACGCAGACCGTCCCGCTCTCCGCCACGGCAAAGTTGGCGCCGCTGATGGCCACCCGCGTGCTGAGGAATTTGTCGCGCAGGTAGGCGCGCGCGACGGCCGCGAGCTCCTTCGGATCATCTGAGAGGTTACGCACGCCCAGCGTGCGCATGAACAACTCGCGGATCTCGGCGCGGTTCTTGTGGATCGCGGGCACGAGGATGTGTGAGGAGTGCTCGCCCGCCAGTTGAATGATCAACTCGGCAAGGTCGGTCTCGATCGCCCGGATCCCCGCTTCAGCCAGGGCACGGTTGAGCTTGATCTCGTCGGTGGTGAGCGACTTCACCTTGACGACCTCACTCGCGCCGTGCTCCTGTACGATCCGGGTGACGATCTGATTGGCTTCTTGCGCGTCGCGTGCCCAGTGCACGATACCGCCTGCCCGCTCGACGGCCTCTTCCAGTTGCAGGAGGTAGGTGTCAAGGTGGCGCATAGTGCGTTCCTTGATCACGTGCCCTGCCTCCCGCAGCGCCTGCCAGTCGGGTAGCTCGCCGACAACCTCGGCCCGCTTGGCGCGGATCGTCTGTGTCGCCTTTCCCATGTTGCGGCGTAGTTGCGCGTTGGCGAGCGCCTCCGACGCGTTCTCGTGAAATACTGGATGCGGCTCGAATAGGACCGTGTTAGGTTCCATCAGACTCTCTCCCTTGCATCAGCCGCGTCCGTGGACGCGAGCACCTCGGCAATATGCCGCACCTCTACGCCCGCGCGCTGCCGGTGGAGTGCGCCGCCAATCTGCATCAGGCAGGAGTTATCGGCCGCGACACAGACCTCGGCCTGGGTATCTTTTACCGCGCGTAGCTTGTCGCCCAGCATCGCCATCGAGGTATCGGCGTTCTTGACCGCGAAGGTGCCCCCGAAGCCGCAGCACTGCTCGGCGTTGGGTAGCGGCACCAAGTCCAACCCGCGCACGGCGCTGAGTAGCCGCAGCGGCGCGTCCCCCACTCGAATCCCACGCAGCGAGTGACAGGTCGGGTGATAGGTCACACGGTGCGGGAAGTAGGCCCCGACGTCCACCACCCCCAGCTTATGGACCAGAAACTCCGTCAGCTCAAAGACGCGCGGTTGCAGGAGCTCCACCTCCCGCGCCAGGTCGGGGTCCCCGGCCAGGTCGGCGGCCATCGGGTACAGCTCACGCACCATGCCCACACAGGAGGCTGAGGGTGCGACCACGACCTCCGCATCCTGAAAGACGCGCACGAAGCGGCGCACCAGCGGGATAGCCTCGCGTTGATACCCCGTGTTGAAATGGATCTGCCCGCAACAGGTCTGCTCACGGCGGAACTCGACCGTGTGGCCGAGCCGCTCCAGCAGCTGCACCGTGGCGCGGCCGGTCTCTGGGAACAGCGTGTCGTTGAAGCAGGTGATAAAGAGGGAAATGCGCATTATTCATCCAAGTGTGGCGAAGGGGGTCAAGCATATCCTATGCCTGGAGCCGGTTGCCAAAACAATCGACTCAGTGGTCGACGGTCTTTTCCTCAGTTGCTTTGGATGCTGACACAATAATACCAATTGTGCTACAAAGCCTCCCAAACATGCGGAGACGGTTCGTAGTAAACACTTTAGTGTTCGTGAGGCGAACGAACACTAAAGTGTTTACTACGTTCACAACACAAGTGGTATAATCACTACTTGCGCACCTCAAACTCCCGCCGCCAAGGTCATCCGACCGAGCAGCTCGTCCAGGCGGGTCTCGATCGCCAGGGTGGCTCGGGTTGCAGCGTACTACCCCCTCTCCCGCGACACCTCTTCCAGAGAAAGCGGCGTTTCAGATTGATACGGGTAAGACCATTGGTGCGTCCCGGATCCGATCTCAATCGGGTTCCCATCGCCACTAGGCAGCGTCACACTTGCCGTTGTGTTGGGCGGGACCACGACTGCGACATCGATCTCCCCTCCCTCGATCGTCCACGAGCACTCTGCCATACCGTACGGCGTTCGGTGCCGGGCGCGGGCGTAGGTAAGACCACCGCCCGGCTGCGGCTGGATCTCCAGATGACGATAGCCCGGCGCGCCAGGTGCCAGCCCTCCCACAACGCGGTGGAGCCAGTCCGCGACCGCCCCGAGCGCATAGTGGTTGAAGGAGGTCATCTCCCCCGGGTTGACCGTGCCGTCCGGCAGCATGCTATCCCAACGTTCCCAGATCGTGGTGGCTCCCATTGTAACTGGATAGAGCCACGACGGACAGTCGCGCTGCATGAGCAGACGGAAGGCAGCCTCGTACTCCCCGACGCTGCACAGCGCGTCGCACACTAATGGGGTTCCCACAAAGCCAGTACTGATATGGTATCCGCTTTCCCGCACCACCTCCGCCAGTCGGGCACCGGCACGCTGGCGCTGCTCAGCGTCGGGAAGCAGGCCAAACTGCAGGGCTAGCGCATAGGCCGTCGCAGAATCACTAAGCAATTCTCCTTCCGGCGTGACATAGGTGGCAGCAAAGGCGTCTCGCACCTGGTCGGCAAGGTCGAGGTAATAGGCTTCGTCGTCCGAGCGGCCGAGCACCCCCGCGGCCAGCCCGACCATCTCGGCCGAGCGTGCAAAGTAGGCGGTGGCAACTAGATCGTGCGGCGTACGTGCTGCTCCCGGATCATCCGGCGGTGCGCTCGGGTCGAGCCAGTCACCGAATTGAAAGCCCTCGTTCCATAGATAGTCCTCGCCAGCAATTTCGGCGACCAGATCAACCCAGGCTCGCATGCTATCGAACTGTGCCGCTAAGATGCCTACATCGCCGTAGCGCCAGTACAGAACCCACGGAACAATCACGGCAGCGTCACCCCAGGCGGCTGCTGCGTATGGAAAGCGCCAGTCCACGACGTTAGGTACCACCACGGGGACACGCCCACCCGCATCCTGCTGTTCAGCGGCCAGATCCTGTAGCCACGACTGGAGGAAGCCCGCCACGTCGTAGAGGAAGCTGGCCGTGGGGGCGAATACCTGGATGTCGCCCGTCCATCCGAGACGCTCGTCGCGCTGCGGACAATCGGTCGGGATGTCGAGGAAGTTACCTCGCATGCTCCATACGACGTTCTCATGCAGCTGGTTCACGAGAGGGTCAGAGCAATCGAACCAGCCGGTACGCTCCATATCTGAATGAAGGACCACGGCGCGGATGTCATCGGCATGCAGCTCGCCTGGCCAGCCCTCCACCTGAGCATAGCGGAAGCCATGGAAGGTGAAGCGCGGCTCCCAGCTCTCCGGCCCCCCACCCCGCATCGTATAGCGGTCGGTGGCTGCGGCGTGGCGCAACGGTCGCGTGCACAGTTCGCCCTCCTCCAGGACTTCGGCGTGGCGCAGGGTAATGCTCTGTCCTGCCTCTCCCTGGACGGTCAAGTGGAGCCACCCCACAAGATTCTGGCCGAAGTCGACGATAGTCTTGCCTGAGGGGGACGTGCGAATGGCGACCGGTGCAAGCGACCTGGTACGCCTGACCGGTGGCCCCGTTGGCGCGACGAGGGTGCCGAGGTCTCTATCGATCTCTCGCACGCTTGAGATGGCGCCCGGTTCACGGCACGCGGTGGCGGCGTGTGCCTCAATCCTCCAGCCGTTCTGCAGGTACTCCTCGAGCCACTTGAACCGCGCACCCACCTCAGCAGTCGAAGCGTCTAAGGCAGAACCGCGCTAAGTGTAGACCGTAGAAGTGTAGACCAGGTCCGTTCGAGTCTACGCTTTTTCCCTCCGCTTCCCGCACTCTCCACCTCGCAAGCCACCAACGCGCCATCTCCCCTTCGCATCCTTGCGTCCTTGCGTCTTGGCGGCTTGGCGTGAGCCCTTTCATCCTTCCTCATTGCTCCTTGCCGTTTTTCTCCTTAATCGTTCAGGCTAAAATGTCCGCTTTTGGCGTTTTTCAGGCTAAATTT
>JALZCF010000409.1 GCA_030863245.1 Chloroflexota bacterium | reverse complement strand
GAGTAGGACCGCAGCGGAAATGCGCACACGTCCCACAGCACCAGATCCGCGTGTCATGCTCTCCGAGCTTCTCCACCACCCGCTGGAAGAGGCTATGTGGCCTCATGTCCACGTCCGCCTCTACCGTAGCCGCTAGCCGCTCGCTGCCCGCGACGGCCTCAACCTCCCACTCCTGCTCCTCACGCAGCCACATCCGTCCTCCAAGGAGCGCGCCATCTTTTTCAAGTCGCACGTGGTATTCTTCGACTGACGAATAATCCATACACACCTCTCCAATCTCTCTAATCTCGCGTCTCCTCACCGAAACTCTGTCTCAGGAAGATGGCGGCTGCTTTGGCCCAGCCCTGATCGCTTGACTCCAAAGTATCGTAAAGCTCGGCCAGGCGCGGCCGGCGCTCACGAGGGGTACGACAGTGCAAGAAGTCGCTCACCTGGCGCATGCGTGTGAAGTAGGCTTGCGTGTCCGCATCCGCCTCATATTCATAGGGAGACACACCCAGCAGCATGCGTCCCAGTTCGCGGTTGTCCCACGCGTGCTTCAGCCGTCGTCCGTCAATCATTCCTTTCATAAGTCAGTCCTCGGTCTACTCCGAATACTTAGCAACACAAATTCCTATCGTTTCAGCACCCGCATTACACCACTGGCTCCCCGAAAAAGTAGCGCCGACTCTCGTAGACGACGGGAACGCCACGCAGGACCGTGGTGGCAACGGTGAGAAGTACGAGGATGAAGAGGAAGGTATAGAGTGGATCGAGCCACGGGGCAGCCGGAAACCACTCGCGGAGTGCCATAAAGAGGGCGAGCGCGGCGAAGACCACTGCCTTGATGCCCCCGTAGAAGGCGCGCATGGGACGCCCGCTCACGAGCCAGCGTGCCCAGGGTGTCTTCATCATTTCGAAGGCAGTCTCGCCACGGGCCAGCACGAACCCACGGATGGCATCGGTGATGATGCCGCGCGAGACGACGACGAGCGCCACCCACACCGGCACCAGGGAAAGATCGGCATAGACAATCCAATAGACGTTCTCGACCACGCGGTCGATGGCGATATCCATCACCGAGCCCAACTCGCTTGTTTCCCCCCTCGCCCGTGCCACCATTCCATCAACCCCATCCAATAGGATGATGATTAAGGTTAAAAAGAAGGCAGCTAGCTTGATAACTGGACCACCAAAGTAAAGAAAAGCTACTGCTAGGGCTAACAACAGCAGTCGGCTGAGGGTAATTGTGTTGGCAACCATCTCTTCGTTGCTCGCAGTTGGACGCTAGCTCGTGACGGTAGGTTAAAGGTGGCAGGCGATGGAGCATCACCAACCGGCATTGGTTAACCGGTTGTTAGATCACATCTGCTACCGGCTCATCGACCCATTGTATCACGATGGAGGCAAGGACCAAAGCAGGACAGGGAGAATGGTAGCAGGCACGGTGAGGATCTCCCGCTCAAGCACTAGATGCGGGTGAGCCAGAGCAGAGAAGGAGCGTACCGTGATCCATGGTGGGTGGACGACGGACGGTACCAAAAAAGAAAAGGCCCAGGATGCGTATTCCCTGGGCCTTGTTGCCTTTCCCGCTGTCACGACACGCTTCCTCGAGGCTGTGAACGCGCTATGATTGCGCCTCGACCTTCTCCTCCCAGTAATCTTCGATGTGCTCGTAGATATCTTCTGGGAAGCGCAGGTCACTGTAGACATCGCACGTGTCGGGATCGTTGGGCGTTGGGCAGATGGGAAATTCCTGCTGCGCCTGCCAGGCAAGTATTTTCTCGCGCTTCGGCGGGTTGTATCCTTTCGCCTTGACCTGGAGTATTAGCGCCCTAGCCTCCTCCTCGTCGAAGTCAGGCTGGTCGGCGAGCAGCTCTGCCATCTCTTCCTCTTCCATGAAGAAGCGCGCGACCATGACAAAGACGAGCCGCCCATAATGACCGATATCGGTACCTTCCTCCAAGGCATCCAGCAGATGGGTCATCATCTCCGAATCGCGTAGATCGTCACTGCGTCCATACTCCGTCGTGACGTCACTGTTCTGCTCACGTTTTTCCTTAGCCATCTCTAACCTTTCCTTTCTGTGACTAGAACATCTGTTCACCCTAACCTATGCATGATCTGTGCCACAGGGAGGAGAAAAGGGTGGCGAGTTTGCCTCTACCATCGCCCGTTGTTTATCTTGTCGTACTCGATATCGCTGTACTTCATCAACTTGTCCCATCGATGTGTCGCCTCAATATAGCGGATGGTCCCCGAGCGAGAGCGCATGACAAGGGAGTGAGTTTGCGCGCCGCCACTGAAGTAGCGCACGCCCCGGAGTAGCTCACCATCAGTAACACCCGTGGCAGAGAAGAAGACGTTGTTACCGGCACAGAGCTCGTCAGTCCCGTAGACGCGTTCCAGGTCCATACCATTGTCGAGCGCCCATTGGCGCTCCTCGTCGTTACGGGGCCACAATTTCCCCTCGATCTCGCCACCCAAACACTTGAGCGCACAGGCCGAGATGACACCTTCCGGCGTGCCGCCAATGCCATAGAGCACGTCCACCCCCGTGCCATCCATCGCCGCCATGATGGAGCCCGCCACATCCCCATCCGTAATCAGGCGGATCCGCGCCCCAGCCTCCCGAATCTCCTGAATGAACTGCTCATGGCGCGGTCGGTCGAGGATGACGACCGTGAGGTCGTCGATGTCCATACCCTGCGCCTTGGCAACGCGGCGCAGATTCTCGCGGATAGGGGCGTTGATGTCCACCACCCCCCTGGCTGCCGGTCCGACCGCGACCTTGTGCATGTAGACAAGTTTTCCGGGGTTAAACATGGTACCCCGGTCAGAAAGCGCGACAACGGAGAGCGCGTTGGAGCGGCCCAGTGACAGAAGGCGAGTGCCGTCGATCGGGTCCACCGCAATATCGACCTCCGGCGGTTGCCCGTTCCCGATCCGCTCCCCGTTGTAGAGCATCGGCGCTTCGTCCTTCTCCCCCTCACCGATCACCACCACGCCATCCATCTCGACGGTACCCAGCATGAGGCGCATCGCGTCTACTGCCGCTTGATCCGCTCCCTCCTTGTCACCGCGTCCCATCCAGCGTGCAGCGGCCATCGCTGCGGCCTCCGTCACGCGGCCCAACTCCACCGCCAGGTTGCGGTCCGGTTTCACCTTCACCTCTTTGTTCATGAAACAACCTCCTTGTTGTTCTCTCGCCCCCTAGCACCGATGCAGCAACCGGGAGCAAACTCCGTTGTTATAGAAAGGCAGGCGATCATAGCCGATACTCGAAAAATACTGCTATATCGCCATTCGTGTAATACCGATCGTTGAAGCCGCAGAACTCGGCACCCCGCTCATGGAAGAAATGGATCGCTGCGCCGTTCTTGGTGGGCGCTTCCAGGATGAGGCGTCGCAAGGACTCCGCGCGCGCCCACGCCGCGGCCGCCCGCAGCAATGCCGTGCCCACTCCACGGCGGCGGAAGGGAACGTCCACCACCAGATTCTGCACCCACGCTGCTCGCTGCCAGCGTTGCTCGTGCAGGTCAATGTAGCCAATGATTCGCTCGATGACTTCCTCGCCACTCGTGTCTACAGTGGGTAGCTGTTCCTGTTGTACGGCTACCAAGAAACAATCCTGCTGCTGCCAGTTTCCGCGCAATTCCTCGCGGCTGCGTGGGTACTCCGCCTCCATGGGGCGAGGCAGACGCGTGGCACGGAACGTGGTCGACACGCCCTTCGCACCTGCTCCCGGCTCGATGTACATCTGCCATACCATCTCGCTGGTATAGGAGGCATCGAGCTCCAGGCAGGGACCGAGATCCTCCAGCTCTGCCGGACGAATCGTAATCGACACTCTCTTATCTTGCATCGCTATCATTCCTTCGTGATCCTCCCGCACCGCCAGTGTATCGGAGCAGGGCACTGCTGTCAATGATAGAGGAAGGCAACGCGAAGGGTGGAACGCAGAGGTGTCTAATGCCTGTTGCCCTTCAAAAGCGGCAAGTCTGAAAGCTCCCACAGCTCCCACAGCTCCTACGGTAGCTACGGCAGCTGAGGTGACCTACGGAATGACAACATCGCCCTCTTCAAGAGAGAACTTGGTGCAGGAGACGAAAGTGAAGGCGTAGACGCGCAGGCCAGGTGCGGCCGCCTCCAGCGTAATCTCATGGCGCGCGAAATCAGGATTGATGGCGAGGTTGTACATGCGCGGCAGCCTTACCGTCACATAGGAGCCGATATCACGGTCCATCACCACGTCCTCCCCCATCTCATCCACTGCAAGGGGTTGTCCGTCCTGTAGGAGGAAGAGGCGACTCGGCTCCCCGTCCGCTGTGGCGAGCACCGCGTTCAGCTCCGCTGCACGATAGGGCACGTGTAGCAGGCTATGCTCCCCCGCTGATTCGGAGAATTCCTGCTCCGTCCGCCAGAACCCCTCGAAATAGAGCTTTCCCTCCTCCCGTTCCTGCACGGGCTGGAAACGCTGGACTATCCCCTCGCTCCAGGGTTGCGCGTTCCCGAGCCGCCCGTGGGCGTAGCCCGCGTAGAGTTCGGGCGTCGTAGGATAGCAGACGGCGCCGGGCGCATCGGTGGGCCGCAGCGGTTCCATCGGCGATGGCAACTCCAGATGGTCCCCGTGCAACTCGCGCAGGAGCCTTTGGATCGCCTCTTCTGTCTGGATATAGCGCCCCTCCCCCATCGTGATGAAGCGGATGATGCGCTCGTGGTCAATCAGGTACTTGGTAGGCCAGGCACGGTTCGAAAAGGCATACCAATTCGTCTGTGCGTTGTCCAGCAGCACCGGGTAGGGA
>JALZCF010000402.1 GCA_030863245.1 Chloroflexota bacterium | reverse complement strand
GGCGAGCAAACTATTGACAAAGGATAAACAATAGTGTATATTGTGTTCATGAATTGTATAATGATAGCCGCTGCAGGGAGAACGGACGATGTATAATGCTCTTACATTACAGGATGCTTCGCTTTACGATATCATCACGGACGAGAATCGAGAGTGGGCACGGCAGCTGACGAGGCTGACCTACCCGAAGGGGAAGATTATTTTTCAGCCGGGAGATCGAGGGGAATCGCTGTACCTGCTCCACAATGGTTACGTACGAGTATATCGATTGTCGCCAGACGGACGTGAGGTGACGCTTGGGCTTCTCGGCAAGAAAGATGTGCTGGGTGAGTTAGCGCTGGTGAGCGGTAGTTGGCAGACTGCGTTTGCTGAGGTGATGGAGGATACCGAGATCAGCCTTCTGCCCTGGACGGCCTTTCAGGAGATGATGCGGCGCGAGCCTGAGGTCGCGTACCGCATCATGGTACGCATGAGCGAGCGACTGCACCAAGCGGAGGACTTGATCGAGGATCTCGTGAACCGGGACGTGGCATCCCGAGTGGCACGGATCCTGTTGCAGTTGGCGGAGCAGTTTGGGCGCGCGAGCCAGCTTGGCATTGTGATCGATCTGCGTCTACCCTACCAGGAAATTGCGAACATGGTAGGCAGCACGCGCGAGACGGTTACCCGTGCCATCAGTCACATGCAACAAAACAACTGGGTAAGGCTGGAAGGTGGACGACTCCACCTGCTCGACAGTAACGCGTTGATGATATTGGGTGAGTGAGAACAGTCACTGAGGGTAACCTACCAAAAAGATACACTCCAGATGAAGCGGCTGAGAACAGCGACAGGAGTGTATCAATTATGCATCAGTGGTGGTTCCTACGTGCGGTGGAGGAGGTCGGATCCCTCGCACCACGTGAGTGGGAAAAAATCGCATCGTTGGGTCACCGGTGGCATTTTTCTCCCGGACAACGTGTGGTATGGTTTCCCGCTCCTGGTGTTCTCGTGGTCGGGCACGGCGGGATCCGCCTCACCTATCAGGGAATCAGTGGTCCATGTAGATTCGATCTTGAAGGGGGAGATGTTGCCGGTACGCTTCACGCGGCACCCGCCGTGCTAGAGGTTCTCACGACCAGCACGCTCCATACCTTCAAACACGAGGAGTGGCTCTCAGCCTTGCAACAGGCGCCAGATATCATACAACAGTTGCTACGTAGCCTGGCTTGGCACGTGATGCAGGATGACGAGCTATACTGATTCCTTACGAGAGTATCTAGCGTAGCGAACAACCGGCTCATCCGGTACCCGCAGCGCTTTGACGGGTGCCACGTACGCTTCGCTCTCTGGCTCCTCTTGCTCCGTTGGCTCCTCTTGCTCCGCTGGCTCCACTGGCTCCTCCACTACCGTCACCTCTACCTGCTCTGGGATGACCGATTCCGCGCGGAGGTTGCCTGGCGCACTAATTTGCGGTTCGATGAGGTGGGAGCCGACCTCTTCGCCGGCCAGATCGAGTGTGGCGGTGACCTCATCCAGATTCAGTTCTTCCAGCTCGCGAACCGGACCACGCAGAAGTACATCGATCGTGTTAGGCACGATTCCGGTATCGGGGACGACCAGGCCGGGTTCCAGACCAACGATCCGAGGTGAGAGCGAGACAGTTCTGCTACTTGTTTGTGGTTCGACATTCACGGTCACTGTAACAAAGTCTGTATCCACCGGTGAGATACCCTCGGGAAGCTCGAGTGGCACCTGTCGAATAACGAGCCCCTCCTCCAAACCGCTGACATCAACCGGCTCGGTTTCCACGATGCCATCTAATTCCTCCACAACATCCTGCTGACCCACCACGGCCAGTAGCAACGGCTCTGTCTCGGATCCCCTTATCCAGTAGCCTCTCTCTGCTAGCACACTCGTACCGGTAAGTACCGTGCGAACGATGAGCTCTCGGTAACCAGGCTTCTGTTCGATGGGCACGGTCACTTGCAGGTGGCGCGTATCGAAATCGAGATCTTCCGGCTCCACCACCCCCTCCTCGCCAAGGAGTGTCGGCGTCACCTGTGCGATGACAGTCTCGCGCGCACCATCGACTTCCACCTCCGCCACCACCTCCTCAATCGGTTCCACCTGCGCGCGAGGGCCGGTGATAGTCAAAGTAGGTGGACTCACGGTGGGAGTCAGCACCTGGTAATTCGACGCGATCGTCCCCACATCCGGGACAATCACCTCAACCGGAAACTCTCGGGTAAGTTGCTCATCTAGCTCAACGGTGATCCGATTGGGGTTCGTAGATAGCAGTCGGAGACTGGGGGCGAAGGGTTGCCGCTCGACCACCACCTCGACCTGACGCCGGCCGGGCTCTGCACCCGCCAGATCGACGTAGGCAACCAGGTCATCGGGGGCTAATTCATCTTCAAGCTCCTGATGGATCAATAGATCAACCAATGCTTGTTGTTCCTCGCCCTCTGTGACGATCAAGCCCTCTGGGACGTTTCTCAACTCGATGGGAATCCCCCGTTGTTCTGGCAGAGGGAAATTCCTTACCCGCTCCAAATCATTGTTGGCCGCCGTGATCCATATGATGAAAGCTAGGGCTAATGATAACAGGAGCGAGCCGAGGTTATTCGAGAGCGGACCTTGCATTATTTCACCTCTTCCAGACTGCGCGGGTGGCGCCGTCCCAATAACCACTGCCAGAATCCCGTCTCTTGAGGTGGGCCGTAGAAGGCGTGCAGCAGGCGGTTGAGCCGCCCCTCATCCAGGTGCCGTATCAGCCGTCCGTTGTAGGCCATCGAAATAATGCCCGTCTCCTCCGACACCACCACGGCGATGGCATCGGTTGTCTCCGTGATGCCGACAGCGGCACGGTGGCGGGTACCAAGGCGACGATCACGGAGGGTAGCCGCCAGGGGAAGGACGGTTGCCGCCGCCACGATCCGATCTCCCCGTACAATGACCGCGCCATCATGAAGCGGGGTGTTGGTGTAGAAAAGGGTCACGAGCAACTCTGGAGAGATAAGGCTGTCGACAGGAACACCCGTTTCGATGATCTCTTGCAGACCGCTCTCGCGTTCAAACACGATCAGGGCCCCCAGCTTCAAATCTGCAAGGCGTTGCGCCGCCCGCGCCACACGATTGATAGCACGCGTGATATCCGACTCAGACGCGCTGCCGCCCAGGAAAAAGCCCGTGCGCCCGAGCCGCTCCAGACCACGCCGGATCTCCTGTTGAAAGACGACGGGAATGGCTACCAGAAAGGCAGGCAGCGAGCTGGTGATTAACCAGTTGAACGCGGTGAGTTCGAGTTGGTTTGAGAGAAGATAGATCAGGACGCCTATGACCAATAGACCACGCAATAGTTGCATGGCCTGCGTGCCACGGAGCAGATAGAGCACGCCATAGATGACGAGTGCAACCAAGAGAATATCGACGACATCAAGAAGATCAAATACCTCAAAGACTAGCAATAAATCTTGAATATTTCTCGGCATCGAATCAGATCCTCAAGACATTGAGGAGCAGCACAGAGGTACCGCAGCTTATAGGGAAGCATCATTCCATCTAGGCGAGCAGCCGAACGAGCAAGGCTTTCTGCGCATGGAGACGATTCTCAGCCTGCACCCACAGGCGGGAGTGCGGCCCATCGGCTACCGAATCCGTAATCTCCTCGCCGCGGTGCGCCGGGAGACAGTGGAGGACGATAGCATCCGAGTCGGCCCGTGCAACGAGCGCGTCGTTGACCTGGTAGGGTGGGAACAGCTGCAGACGCCTGGCACTTTCCGCCTCTTGGCCCATGCTGGTCCACACATCGGTATAGATGGCGTCAACGCCCGCCACTGCCTCGCCAGGGTCCCGGAATAGCTTGACCGTTGCGCCTCGCTGACGGGCCTGCTCCACCACCTCCTGAGGCGGCTCGTAGCCCTCCGGTGTTGCGGCATGGATAGTCACCCCCGTGAGGGCGGCACCGTTGATTAGCGAGGTCAACACATTATTGCCGTCGCCGACATACGCTAGCGTGCACCCCTCGAGGGCCCCCCACTCCTCAAGCATCGTCAGGTAGTCGGCAAGTCCCTGGCAGGGATGGTTGTAGTCGCTCAG
>JALZCF010000397.1 GCA_030863245.1 Chloroflexota bacterium | reverse complement strand
CTGCGGATCGAACCCCATCATCCCATCATTTTGCATTCTCCGCTCCATCCTTATCATTCCTCGCCTATACTCCATATCCCGTACCATAAAACTTGCTTGACTACGCCGATCACACCAAGCCAAAGTCGCAACATGCAATAGCAACATGCAACATGCAACATGCAACACCCCATCTCTAGTTCCCCCTGCTCGGCTCTATAATTGGTTGGAGTTCTAGGAATCTATGATCGATACTGTGATGAACGATCGGTTTCAGGTGGATGAGCGCTTGGCGCGGCAGGGCGCCGTGGAGATTTACGAGGGGCTCGACCTCGTTCAGGGAGAGCCAGTGTGGATCAAGCGCTTCGGTTCGCCGGTGGATCAGGACCTGGATTTCATCGAGAATTGGCGTGCCCAATTACTGAGCGTCCAAGCTGTCGATGATGGTCATCTGCCCGAGATTTATGATTTTGGACGGAGCCGAGAGGGCGATCTGTACCAGGTGGAGGAGCGGCCCCACGGTGTTACCCTGCGTCGTTTCAGTGCGACGAGGGCCCCGATGAGTGTAGGGGCGAGCGTTGCGTTGGTGGCAGCGGCGGCCCGCGCAGTGGGCGCGGCGCACCGGGAAGGTATCGCCCATGGCGGGCTGACGCCGGAGAACATCTATATCGAAGAGGAGGCGGTCAGTCGCCGGGAGGCCTTCGTCAGTGGTTGGGAGCTCGGCGAGATGATCATCTCGTTGCGCAACGCAGGCGAGCCGATCCCCGAGAGGATGAGCCGCTATCTCGCGCCGGAGCAACGGAGCCTCCCTGCTCCCCCCGCCACGCCGGCCATCGATGTCTATGCCTTGGGTGCGATGCTTTACGAATTGTTGACGGGGTCGCTGCCAACGGCTAAATCAACGGATGGCCCCTTCGCCGAACCGCCCCCGCCTCGCAGGTTCAATCCGGAGATTCCCATGGCGGTGGAACGGGAAGTGCTGCGCGCCCTGAGTTATGAGGCCGCTGCCCGCCACCCCAATAGCTACGCCTTCTCCCAGGCACTCACGAGCGCCCTGAACGCACCGAATCCGGCGGTTACTACGCCTCTCCCCCTTGTCGAGGAGCGCATCGAGCGGGTGATGGTCGAGCGGCCTGGCTGGCTGCCGGTGGCAGCCATGCTCGCGGCGCTTCTGATTTGCGGCCTCCTCTTCCTCCTCCTCTGGAGCAATCGTGGCGGCACCGAGCTGGCGGTCGCGCCCGGGACGGAAGAGCCCGAAACGGTGCCGAACCTGGTCGGCCCGCCTTACATGCGCTACAACGATGCCGTAGCGTTGGCCTGGAATGAAGGCTTCGCGGTGAACATCGTCGGCTTCGTGGAGGACGAAAATCTCCCGGCCGGTGTGGTGGTGGCACAATGCCCGCCAGCAGGCGCGTCGCCGGATGCGGTGGCGGAGTGTCCCTCTCTTGGCATCCTTGGCGTCCCACCGTCGGACGACACCATCTTGGTAGAGGTATCCTCGCTCCCAGAGCCGGTCGTGCTGCGGGTCGTGCCTGATTTGTTCGGACAGCCAGAACCGGAGGCACGCGCGATCCTGGAAGCCGGCGACCTGCGCCTTGGTACGCGCCGTGAGGCCTACGACCAATTGATGCCCGCGGGCCGCATCATCGAGCAGAACCCACGCCGAGGTCTGGGCATCTTGCCCGGGACCCCCGTAGACATCATCGTAAGTGCGGGCCCGCCGCCTACGGGAGAGATGGGACTGGTAAATCCTACCCCTGCTACCGGCGTCATCCCTCCACCCGCCGTGGAACCGACGCCTGCCCCTGCGGAGTACCCGCCGCCCGATACAGGAGTCGCCCTACCTACCGAATCAGCTGAAGCGCTCTCGACGCCCTTCCCGACCGATACCGAGCCCCCGCTCACCGCAGTCAGCCCAACGGTTGAGGAGCCCACTACGGTACTGTTAGAGGATGATTTCGAAGCGGGGAACACCGTTGGTTGGGTCGTCGCAGAGAGCGAGGGTCAGAGCTCCACCATCGAGGATGGCGTTTTCGCGGTAGCGGTCACGGAACCTGAACTCTTCTGGAAGAGCGAGGCAGGCCGCCTCTTCTCCGACTTCACCTATCAAGCAGAGGTGACCCTGGGAGAAGATAGCCTGGACCAGGAGGGGGGCGCAGGCCTCGTCTTCCGTATCCAGGACGACCAGCATTTCTACT
The DNA here is from genome assembly GCA_030863245.1 of Chloroflexota bacterium. Taxonomy (GTDB): domain Bacteria; phylum Chloroflexota; class Anaerolineae; order Ardenticatenales; family Ardenticatenaceae; genus JALZCF01. The sequence continues at coordinate 601 of JALZCF010000397.1, read as the reverse complement.
TCTTCGAGATCAACGGTCAAGGGCAGTACCGCCTTCGCGCTCGCGACGAGGATAATTGGGTAACGCTGTTGGACTGGGATAGCAGCCCCGAGATTCGTCCCGCTGGCCTCGCCAATATCCTCCAAGTCACTGCAGAAGGTGAGCGGCTGACCCTCTTCATCAATGGCTCCCAGATCGCCGTCCTCGATACGCCAAGCGAGGTAACCTACCTGGAAGGCGATATCGGCCTCGCCGTCGAGAGCGCGACCTCACCCATATCCGCCACCTTCGACAACGTGCTTGTGACACGCTAGTACCAAGGTGCGCTCCATTCAGAAACTCGCCGCTGCAGTATTCCTCATCCTCTTCGGTTACCTGATCTACCAGTCCATGTCATCCTTCTCGCAGGACAGATCGTTCCCGTCGGCCTCTCCCGTCGCTGTCCAACCCTCCCCCACCCTGACCGAGCGCACGACAGCCACCTCGACTGCTACCGTAACGCCAGAGGTAGTGGTTGTGCCCTTTGGCAGTACCCCCGGAGGCGGGGCGCCTCCCCCTACACCGACCGGTGAGGAGGTAGTGGTGCCATACGGCAGCGTAACAGAAGGAGGCAATCTTGTCG
>JALZCF010000381.1 GCA_030863245.1 Chloroflexota bacterium | reverse complement strand
GTCGAGGGTGGCAAGAGCCAGGCGCGCAATCCGCTCCTCAGCCGTGCGCTGCGGCTCATTGGCTTTGCGGAGTTAGCAGGCTCTGGGCTGCGCGCGTTGCGCGACGCGTGGCGCTCGGAAAAACGTCGCCCGCCCCGCGCCGAATCCGATGAGGCGAACAACACTTTCACCCTCACCCTCGATTGGCGGCCCTTGACCGAGATCAAAGACCCGCTCTGGCACACGCGGCTCGGGCTCTCGCTCACCCAGCAGGAGGCCGACGCACTCCAACTCACCTTTGAACCGGACGGTGCTTCCGTCCAGGAGATCGCCTCGGCGCTCGGCATCCCCTTGGAAGATGCGCAGGCCATCACAAAGCGGCTGATCCGCGAGCAACTGGTGGACGAGCAGGATAACCACCTCTACATCGTGGACCGGCTCCGCGACGTCCCCCTGCTGGGTGAGTTTGAAGCGTACAGGGAATCAACCGCCTATCGCCTAGATGACGCCAAACCCGAGGTGCTACGCGCCGGCTTCAGACACGCGTGGGAAAACAGTGATTACCAGACCATTCTGGATGTTGCGAACAAGCTGCCTCGACGCTTGATCAGCAACGATCCGTTTCTGCAACGCTATGTGGATCTGGCGCGGCTGCGAACAGAGTAATAATGGTTGTGGCGTGACGCATCGCAAGTAAGCAGACGGCTTCGTAGTATACACTTATGGAGCTTTACAAGATAGACGGGTCATCCATTTGTCATTCTGAACGGAGGGCAGCGGAGTGAAGAATCTCGTGCCAACAAGCGAGGTGGCCGAGATTCTTCGCTATCGCTCAGAATGACAATTCATTCGATTACCCGGTTAATACTACAAGGTTTATAAGCGTGTACTATGAACCATTACCCTCATAAAGAAAAGGGCCCGATATGTCCCTACCACAAACTCCCCGCTTGATACCCGATGACCCCGAACGAGCGCATGGCGGGCCGGTTACCTGCCTCGGCCAGACCTTCCCAAGTGATGAGGCGCGGCGGGCGCACTTCCGCGAGCGGCTGCGGGCGGCGATCGAGGAGGTGCGTGCCGCACTGGGTGGCCTGCCCTGGCGGGGCGTGGGTGATGCGGAGGCACACCTGGATGGGTTCGAGGCGTGGCCAATGGGGGAGGAGCGGCAGGTGGCGCGGCTGGCGGCGGCGATGGCACATGCGGAGGGCGAGGACTTGCTTCAGCGATGGGAGGCGGTGGTTGGTTTCCCGCAGGGCGACATCGAGACGATACTGCGCCGTTCCGACCCACCCTACTACACCATCTGCCCCAATCCTTTCCTTCATGAGTGGATCGCGGAGCATGGGACACCCTTTGACCCGCACGAACCGTATCACCGCGAGCCTTTCGCGGTGGATGTGAGCGAGGGCAAGACCGACCAGGTGTACCGCGCGCACTCCTACCACACCAAGGTGCCGCACCGCGCCATCATGCCCGCCATCCTCCACTACACGCAGCCAGGCGAGGTAGTGCTGGATGGTTTTGCAGGCTCCGGCATGGTGGGGGTGGCGGCGCAGATGTTGGCTGATCAGGATCCTGAGTGGAAGCTAGCGCTGGAGCAACGGTGGAAGAAGCAGGGGCTGAAGCTGCCAGAGTGGGGTGCACGGCGGGTGGTATTGAACGATCTCGGCCCTGCGGCGACCTTCATCGCCGCCAACTACAACCTTCCCTTTGACGTCTCCGCCTTCGAACGGGCGGCGCAGCGGCTGCTGGATGAATTGCAGGAGGAGATTGGCTGGATGTACGAGACGCGCCACGAGGATGGGCGCGTGGGTCAGATCAATTACACGGTGTGGAGCGAGGTCTTCTCCTGCCCCAACTGCGGCGGTGAGGTAGTCTTTCTAGAGGAGGCGTTGAATGAGAGGACGGGCCGCACCCGCAAAGAGTTCGCGTGTCCCCACTGTGCGACCGACCTCACCAAGCGCAGCCTAGAGCGGCTAGTGGAAACGCTGGTTGATGCGGCGACAGGCGAATCATGGCAGCGAATCCGCCTTGTTCCGGTGCTCATCAACTACGGCATTGATAACGACAAGTTTGAGAAGGAGCTGGATGAGCAGGACAGGGAGACGCTACGCAAGATTGAGCAACAACTGATGCCCTCTACCGTTCCGATAACACCACTACCTATCGAGCAGATGTACCACGGGTCGCGTTTGGCCCCCAAAGGCGTGACGCGCATTCATCATCTATTTCTACCCCGCGCCGCGCAAGCCCTTGGCAGCCTGTGGCAGAAGGCGACGGCGGTGGAGGACACTCGCCTGCGCAACATGCTGCTCTAC
>JALZCF010000374.1 GCA_030863245.1 Chloroflexota bacterium | reverse complement strand
AAAGGAGCTTTCGATGCCACGTCCAGGGATAATCTTTAGCTTTGTCCTCTTCGTTCTCTTCGTGGGGACCCTACTGGCGCCTGCCACGCATGTTCCCCTCGTCAGTGCACCCGCCTCAGCGGCGATGGTCCAGACTACCATTGCCTATGTCCGCCCCAACGATACGATGGGCGACGAGATCCGGTTGATCGAGCCCACAGGTACGGGCGACCGCCTCATCTGGCAGATCGGCAAGCCTGACGACTATCAGATTGAAGAGATCGGCAGCCTGGCCTGGCGGCCCGACGCGGGCGAGCTGGCTTTTGACAGCGACCACGAAGGGGACTGCTCCTTCTACGAGACGGACATCTACGCCATTCGTCCGGACGGGAGCGGGTACCGGCGCATCACCCAGTCACCGGCCTGCGCCGCACTGGCCCGCTACCCGAAAGGGACGGTCCACGTCCCGGGGATCAACCACAGCTTCGAGCCCGTCTTCCCCTACATCCAAGGCGCGCCCGGCGTCAAGATGGTCACAAGCTCGAGCGCGATGGTGACCTTCGAGAACGTGGCCGACTTCGGGGAGGGCGTGATGCAGGCCGTGGTGGTCATCGGCGGGGGCGGCCGCTGGCTGGATCCGGTGGTGGTGGTAGATGTCGTGCCGGGTGGGGAGATCACGACGCCGGCCTTCACGGTCTCCGGCAGCCCGTTCCCGGACTTCGGAGCCAGCGGGCCCAGCTGGCACCCGGATGGCGCGGCCCTGGCCTATGTTTTTAGCTCCAGCCAGATGGAGCAGATCTCGGCCAACCCGCCCCCCCTAGCCGACGGCGCCCCGCTGATGCGGGAGGGAACAAAGACGCCGCTCTCCGCCAGCCACATCGAATGGGGACCAACCCCCGCGACGGCCGGCCAGTTCCTCTACGTCGGCGGCGGGGACGAGTCAACCGCGATCTACCTGGCGACGGCCGGCAGTACCAGTGCCGGGCAACGGCTGCTCTCCTTCGAGGAGTACGATCTGGTCGCCGGGCTGGCCTGGCTCCCGGACGGCTCGGGCTTCGTCTACACCGTCAGCGAGAACTTCCTGGAGCAGTCCAACGTCTACCGCTACGACTTCGCCACGCAGGCCGCCACGCGCCTGACCAACTTCACCGACGAATACGCCGCTCAGCTCACCGTCTCGCCCGACGGTAGGCAGATCGTCTTCGAACGGGGGATGAGCTGGCTGGGCCTCCCGACCGACCTGGACCGATCCGATCTCTGGATCATGAACCACGACGGCAGAGAGCTCAAGCGCCTCGTGGAGAATGCCCGTAGCCCCGCCTGGAGCCCGGGAGAGCCACGGCTTCCATCGGAGCAGAAGATCTATCTCCCGGCTATCATGCGCTGAACCACTGCATATGGATGGTCCGGCGCAATTGAGGCCACCACCTCATCCGGGTGTACGGGTGTTCCCTCCTGCACCCTCAAAACGGTAATAAGGGTACTAACAATAGCGGTGCGTAGATATACGTTAAGAACGGTGCGTGTGACTAAACCTGACCCTAGTTTCAGCACTCCCAGGGGCAAAGTGGATATCCCCGCCAAGTAGGTCTCTGAGGAAGGGCGCGTAACCGAAAAGGAACGTTTCCAGAATCAGTTGTTTCATGAATTTATTGAAGTTCTTAAGGATGAGCGGCAGATGGAGACACTAAGTTTCACTAAAGATGACTTTATCTCTGGCTTGAAAAAGCGGCATAGAATAAAGGGGCAGCGGAGATTTGGTGAAATACTTCGCGAAGCATTTATCGGAGACCCAACGGAGATCGACCTAGGGCTTGCACAAAGCTTGTCAGATATGATTATCTCTAGGGCGGAGAGCAAAGGAGTAGTAAGGCTCGATAGTCACAAACAGGGCAATCGCATCTAAATGTGAGAGAGCGATGAGGGCAGAATGGGCAACCTGAGTATAATGGAGCGTTATCGCAACCAGTTAGGTGATACAAAGGATGATGCGCATGGCAAACCCTATCGCGACGCTCCAAGACCACTTTGGCACGCTGACGGATCCCCGTGTCGAGCGCACGAGAGCGCACGAGCTCCTGGATATCGTGGTGATCGCGATCTGTGCGGTGATCTGTGGGGCCGATACGTGGGTGGAGGTGGCGGACTTCGGTCGGGCCAAACAGACCTGGCTAGCCCGCTTCCTAAAGTTACCCAACGGGATTCCCTCGCATGATACGTTTGGACGGGTCTTTGCGCGCCTCGACCCGGAGCAGTTCCAAGCCAGTTTCCTGAGTTGGACGGCGACGGTGAGTGAGCTCACGCAGGGACAAGTGATCGCAATTGACGGCAAGCGCCTGCGCCGTTCGCATGATAAAGCCCATGGTAAAGCAGCGCTGCAGTTGGTGAGCGCGTGGGCTACGGCCAATCATCTGGTGCTCGGCCAACGGGCCGTGGATGACCAATCGAATGAAATCACGGCGATTCCCCTGCTGCTCGAAACCTTGGAACTGGCGGGCTGTATTGTGACGATTGACGCCATGGGCTGTCAGAAGGAGATCGCGGCGGCCATCGTCGACCAGGAGGCCGACTACGTCCTGGCGCTCAAGAAGAACCATGGCACCCTCTTTCAGGAGGCGCAGGAGTTGTTTGACTTCGGCCGGCGCACCGACTTCGCCTTCCTGGCACATGATTTCTATCAGACCGACGAGCAGGGCCACGGCCGCCATGAAGTGCGCCGCTGTTGGACGCTGGCTCTGCCCGACGCGCTCAGCTATATCCGCCACACCGACGCGTGGCCCAACTTGCACTCGCTAATTATTGTAGAGGCCGAGCGTCGCGTCGGCGAGCAGACCAGTCGCGAAGTGCGCTTCTATCTGTCGAGTTTACCCAGCCAAGCGCAACCCGCCCTGGAAGCGGTGCGCGCCCACTGGCAGATCGAGAATGGGCTGCACTGGGTGCTCGATATCAGTTTCCGCGAAGATGATAGTCGGGTGCGCAAGGATCACGCGCCGGCTAATCTGGCGCTGCTCCGTCATATCGCCCTTAATCTCCTCAAACAGGATACCAGTGCCAGAATCGGCATGCATGCCAAACGCTTGCGTGCTGGCTGGGATGAGGCCTATTTGCTCCGCGTCCTCGCTCATTAAGATGCGATTGCCCTGTTGGCCAGAAGCGGCCGTAATTGAGAATCTTCAACCCGCCTTTAACCTGCCTGAAAATCGTCGCATGTAGCTACTGCACGACGAAGGCACCGAGGCTGCCGTCCGGCTGCACCGCTCGCCGCGTGGTGGGGTGGGTCCCTCGGCCATAAACACTAGGAGGTATTGACCGCGAACCCCCTTTACATTATACTGCCCTCACAACCACTGCTCCTGGGGTGGGACTCGGCGAGTGGCCGCTGCCAGGAGTCGTATATCACCGTCAACTGTACTCACGCACAGCACAAGGAGAGGCTAAATGTCCACAGAAGAAAACAGGGAGCTTATCCGTCACTTTGTCGAGCAGGTGGTGAACCAGCACAACCCCGATGCCCTCGACCAGATCATTGCCCCGAGCTTCCAGACGACCTTCCCCGGCGCCAGCCCCGGCCGTGAGGGCTTCAAGCAGGCCATGGCGGCAGTCTTCCGCGGCTTCCCCGATATCCGCACATGGATCGACGACATAGTAGTTGATGGGGATCGGGTTGCGACACGTGGCGGCTGGGAGGGTACCCATCAGGGGGAGTTTCAGGGCATCCCGCCAACCGGCCGCCGTGTCAAGATCTCCTACATTGATATCTGGCGGGTCGAGAACGGCCAGTTCGTGGAAAACTGGGTGCAGATGGACTTCCTGGGAATGCTGCAGCAGCTTGGAGTCGTCCCCTCTACCAGCCAGGATGGCTGAAGGGAGTCACCCGCTCATCAATGAGGGCCCTCCCTTACGTGAAGGGCCCCTTTTCATTTCGCGTCTCCGCCTTTTGCCCTATTCTCTTTCTAGTGCCCACCTGTCCATGGGTCTCCTTGCCGCTTCGTGTTATCCCCCTCATTCTATCTGTTTACTCCTCACCTATCCCAATTGAGATGCGATTGCCCTGTAGTCACAAATCGCTCTTTTATTACATTTTGGCGTCGGCCCTTAACAATAAGGATATTCCAGAGGAGAAAATTCTATGATTTCACCAACACGGTCCGCGACTAGTCACGGACCAATTACTGACGGGAACGCAGTTTCTCAGTAGGGATGCCTTGCTTCGCGGGGTCACATGAAGGTTGATACGGGTGGCGAATTCCCGACACGGGAAGAGTCGATGCCGCGCACCCTGTCATTGGTCAGAGGAAGGCGTCGATTTCGCCACCCGTGTCAATCGTTGATTCACTCCATAGCCGAGGGCATGCGCAGCTTGTCGGGCTTGTATCGGGATACGTGTCAAAACCTGCCACAGCGGAGTAGCTTCTCTGGGTGAGCGAAGAAAAGGTTCCTTTTCTTCGCTCAGGATGACCAACGAAAAGGTGCCGCAACGTGCGTCAAGGCGAGCTAACTTACGCGTATGCAGAGGTTAAGTTAGTCCAGACTTGCTCTATGGCAGGATTTAGCACGTATCCCGATACATACCCTGATGAAGCTGAGCACATCCAGCACCATGGCGTTATGCGGTCCGAGCGCCCCGACGATTACGCCGCCCAGGATTGGCGCATCAATCTTCACAAAGCTCGACAATTGTTGCAGGAAGGCATTTGCACGCGACAGATTCTCCCGCCTCACCAGCATCGGGATCACCGCTTCTCATGGAATCGCCTCCCTCACCGTCGGTTCATGCGGTTCGCGCGAGGCGAGACCGCTCGCCGCAAACATCCATGGTGCCCCCACGCTCACCCACAACCCCATGAGCGCATAACGCACGAAATCGCCGGGCGCGCCGAACAGTTCTAAGAAGGGTTTCAGTCCCCGCCAGATGAGAAGGAGGACCATAAGACCGAGCAAGATCCGCCCTAGCACCTGCCCCACTCCCCGCACCGCAGAGTGAAAGGCCACCTTCTCGCGCTCCACCGGCACACCTACTGCCAAGCCAAAGAGGGTCGCCATGGCTGAAAAGGCCTCCTGTTGGAGAAACAACGAGGCCAGGAGCAAGGTGACTGTAGCGCCGAACACCACTTGGGACACCCGCGTTTGTGAAGCGAACCACACTTCAAACCTCGGAGCAATCGCAAAGTAAAGGAGCAACAATAGCCCGCCAATTGCCCAGCCGACCAGTACGTCGTGTGGGAAGTGGACGCCAAGATAGAGACGACTGAGGCCGTTGCCCAAAATGAACGCGCCCATCGTCCAACGGAACCAGCGCCATGAGCTTTCATGTGCCAGGAAGCCCGCGGAGACCACCCCGTTCTGTGCATGCCCGCTCGGTAACCCACCGCTACTCAAATTGGCTAGAACGAGCACGCGACTCGGCGCGGGACGTGGCTCAGACACCAGCGCTTTGAAGACCATATTGAGGTAGACGGAGAGCAGAAAAAGAAGCGCAAAGCGGGTGGCAAGCCGCTTATCCACCACCCAGTAGAGCAAGGGCATCAGCAGGAGATAGAATTCCTCCTCTCCCATGAAACTGAGGACCTTGAAAAGGGTATCCAGGACCGGATTGCGGTACGCCTGCAGGAATTGAATAACGTTGTAGCCCCACTCAATCAAGAGTTCCATGAAAACACCTCTGTATCTGTGCTAGAGGAACGTTATGCTACAGCCACTTTGATCGGAAGGTCCTTACGGCATCCACAGGTGATCTGCCCCCTTCCCGCTTTGCGGCTAGTATAGGGGAGGGGGCGTGGTGACGCCACAAATGTCTGATTTTGGGAAATTTAGGCGAGAAATGGCGAGAATGAGACATAGATTGGGGTGAATCTAGGGTCCGTGTCACCAGCCGCAAAGTAAGCGCACTTTTTGACCAACGAAGGCCCAGAGTAACCCTTGCTGAGTTCCGCATTTTTCAGTCGGAAGCGGGCCACGTTCAGAGGGCAGCGCGACGAAGGCTAGCGTGCCGCATGTGGGCCATCTAGTAGCAGCTCCACACGCAGTAGCGTTCAATCAGGTCGCGCTCGACCCCCCGGTGGCGGGCGCGCTGTGCGATGATCCGCAGCAGGGGCGCGATGGCGGA
>JALZCF010000370.1 GCA_030863245.1 Chloroflexota bacterium | reverse complement strand
GTCGTGGCGGGCGCCGTGGTACTGCCCGCCGATCGCGCACTCTGCACGACGCTGCGTGCCGCCGGGCTACGTGACTCCAAGCAACTGACTCCAAAGCAACGCGAGATGCTCGTGCCATGTATCGAGGCGGTAGCATTGAGCGTTGCGGTAGGAGAAGCATCGCCCGTGGAGATCGATGAGCAGGGTATCGTCCCTGCCTGCCGCCTCGCTATGCGGCGTGCACTCGAGACTCTGGTCTGTGATGCACAAGCCTTGCTCCTCGATGCCTTTCCCCTACCTGATGAGGAACGTCCACAGCGTGCCATCGTGCGGGGCGACAACCTCTCCCTCTCCATCGCGGCCGCTTCCGTGGTAGCAAAAGTCTATCGTGACCAGATGATGGTCGCCTACGAGCATGATTTTCCTGGCTACGACTTTGCCTCTAACAAGGGATACGCTGCCCCTGCACACCGCGCTGCTCTCCGTACGCTCGGCCCTACCCCGATTCATCGCCTGAGCTGGAGGCCCCTGCGTGAGCTGGCTAGCGAGCAACTTCCACTTGATTAGTCCAGACCGAGCAGCTGACGAACCTTTCGGTAGGTCGCCTCCTGCGCGTCGTCCAGCTCCCGTACGATCTCTGCTTCGTCCCTTCCTTCAAGTTGAGCAATCAGGCGCGGGAGCCTGTCGTAGAGTACCGCAACCATCGCGTAGGCACGTAGTCCACGCGCTACCGTCTCGTCGAGCTTCTCTTCGAGCGTCCGGCCTTCTTCTTCAATGCTCGCAGGCAGCCCTTCACCCCGTCCACTATCCTCTGTGAGTTGCTCGCTCATGGCCTCCTCCTTACTCAAGACAAACTTGGGTTACGCTAGCGATGCGGAAGCCACTCCGTTGGATCGACAAATTCTCCCCCGTTGAACGGGGTCTCCCAGTTCCCCGTAAACGGCGCACCGACGTGCACCTCGAAGTGGAGGTGGGAGCCAAAGCTGTAGCCCTCATTTCCCTGTAACCCAATGCGTTGACCCGCCCTCACACGCTCCCCAACCCTTACTTCCGCCCGATTATTATGGCTGTAAAGCGAGTACACGTGGTTGCCGTGATCGAGGACGATGGCTTTGCCGCCACGGCACGCCCGGGGTTCATTACAGTAGAGCGGGCCAACATGGACAACCGTGCCGTCATCTACGGCAAAGATTGGCGGCTCGCTACCATCCGCCATACGGGGGTTGGCGATGTCGATGCCCGTGTGGCGACCTCCGGATTGGTAGTCCACCGGCACGCCAAAACTCTTGAACACCCTCGGCATCGGTTGAAGGGGCATCGCCTTGAACTTACCGAATGGATGGAGCTGTTTGTACTCGTCTAGCTCTTTAATCGCCTCTTGGATCTGGGTCGCGAATCGCTGAAGCGTCTCCTGATCCATATCGTCGGGCGAGTGCCCTACCAAGAAGGGCTGGAGGAGTGCTCCCACTTCGCTGTTACGGACGGACAAACCGCGCTCCGTACGGTTTAGCATCTGATCATAGAGGTGCTTCGCGTGTGCAAACAGGCGCGCATCGGCACGGGACCTTAACGCCGATAAGATGGCGTCGCGATCCCCGCGCGTTTGATACATGAGGTCGTCAATCTCATAGAGCGAGAGCGGGTGACCCAGCAGGTTCGTTGCCGTCTTCTGGACGTACAAAGTCTCTTGATTGTGGATGTGCGGCCAGGGCCGCTCCTTCTGGGAGAGAATCGCGTTGCGACCTTCGGCGATGTATTGCTGCTCGATCTGTTCAAGCAACTGCACGGCCGCAGCCTTGGCATCAACCTTCCCCAGACGCACGTCCTCTTGGAGGGTCCCATTACTTGCCGCCGCTGCTCTGATTTCTTCTTCCGACAATGCCACACCGAAGCTCTTGTCGTACAGATCATGGAAGGTCGAGTGGAAGGTGTTTATGGCACCGGGTATTGGAATCGACACGGAAGGTTGACTCACGAATTCTGAGACTTGCTCCGCGGTCGCCATCGCCTCGACGACGTACTGGCCCGTGGTTTTCCGATTTGCAGAGGATTGCACCCAATCGGCGCTTGTGGCAAGCGGCTGGCCGCTGTTATAGACGGCGATAGCATCCGCCAGCCGTTTGGCAAACCCGGCGGGGTCACGTTGCGCATAGTCCCGTGTCACACCCCAGTTGACCAAATGACGTGCCACCCCGGCGACGCCGTTCTCAAAAACAGTCGGGTCCGCGTCACTGTCCTGTAGAACGGAGCGATCGACCTTGCCCTCCTTCCAGGCACGCCATTCGTTCCGCTTGGACCAGTCAAAGCCGAGTCCTCCATGTTCCTCGATGTCCAGCACATCGCGGACAAAATCACTGCGTTGCGGATTGGCCCAGCCGTTCCATGTGCGTGGCACGATCTGCGTGACGCCTGTCGCACCGGCACTGCTGACACGCTTCTCTTGGAGGCGCCAGCCCGCGTTGTTCTGTTCCAGACGCATGATACCTAACAGATCGCCTGGGCGAACATCGAAGAAGTCTGCGATCTCTTGCACCGTCGTTAGAAGATAGGCACGTGCATCCGGTGGCATGCTCTCGAGATCCGAGAACAACGTGTCCCCGTAGTGCGTAACCACTTGCTGGGATTCCACCGGCGAGTACGTCCGGGCGTTCGCTCCTTGTGCCAGATCGCCATTCACCGACTGGCCGAAAGAGCCACGGCTGCGAATATTCACATCGTCGACGCGGCTTGTCCCTAAAGAGGATGACTTAGAGGATACTCCATCCGATGATGGCGGGGAACTCGGTCGACGAATGAGTAGGTTACTACCCGGCGCGACATTGGCATCCACAAGATTATTGTCGACCTGTATCTGCTCGACGGTCGTGCCGTACCGTTGTGCAACAGAGGACAGCTCCTCGCCTGGCTGAACACGGTAGACGATGAATCTCTCGTCAAGATTCAAGGCGGGCTGCCTTGATGCCGTACGTATGGGGGAGGAACTGGGCTGCAAGGTAGGGGCGTTCTCTTTCCCGTTCGTGGCGGGCGGTGCTGCGGTATTCTGGAGTGTCTGATCGCCCGGGAAGAGGATCGGCATGACCTGTCCGTCCCGGATATCCAGCGTCAGCGGATGCTGGAAGTCCTCGAACGCGTGCAGACCCAGTAATGTAAGGACAGCATCCTGCCTATAGCCATCGTCAACCAACTTCACTACCAGGGCACGCAGCTCTTCCTCATTTTCGATGACGAAAGTTTGCCGGCCTGCCGAGCCTTCTAGCTTGTTGAAGAATTGGGTGACCTTCTGCTGCGCTTGGCTCGCGGGTTCCTTTGCTCGGTTCTCCGCTCGAACATCTGTCGTGAGTTGGCGGACAGCATCCGTAACGTGGCGGACAGAACGGGTGCTGTATCCTCCCGTGTTCAGTGCTACCGCCTGGGCGGTATCTTCCGGCCTAACCTCGCGACGAATAGACTTCGATGTCTTGGCCAGTAGGGTGTCGGGCAGCTCCGATACGTTTTCGGTAGCGACCCCCACTCCACCTGCTACGCCCGCTAGTCCGAGGAGGTACATCCCCAGCTTTGGCGTATTCTCGAGCGTGCGCCGCGCCAGTGAGCCGATAAAGCTGGAGCGTTGCGTGTCCGATAACATCGAGAAGGCAACACTTTCCAACTGCTCAGCTCGCCCCGCAAGATGATTGTGGATCCTATTGTCTGCCTCTTCGAGCACCCCGACCCACTGCAGACGCTTGATGATGCCAAGCTTCACCTCGGCTGCAGTCTCGATCCCTTCAATATCCTGCGAGGTCTGTTGAAGGTACGCTTTGGCAGCGCTTGCCTCGTCCTTGAGCAACTCTCGCGTTTGCTGGATGACAACCTCGGCTAGCTGAAGGTTGCCCGAATACGACTCTGTCCAGCGGGATGCTTCGCCAAGGTTACGGAAGCGAGGCGCTTGAAAGCGTTGGTTAAACTGGGTAAGCACGTGTTGCAGGAGGGCCTGACGTACGTCAACCGCGTAATGGAGCTGTTCAACCACGGCCTTCGCGTCGTTGTTGATGGGCGTGCTGGGTTGAACTGCCTGAATACGATTGAAGAGGCGCGGTGCGATGCTCTCGCTGAATTCAAAGATGGAAAGCGGCAATCCCTCTTCTAGCAAGTCCCGTGTGTTGCTAAGCTCATCGACGAGAGAGCAACCCAGTAGCCGGCCAATGGTCTCCACGGTAATACGCGCCCGCTTGTCACCCCGCCAGAAGCAAAGAAGGAGCTCAACACTAAAGTGCTCGTCCATTACAAACCCGACGAGCTCTTCAACCCGTTTGAGAGCGGTTTCTACTTGTTGCTCGTAAGCATGGATTCGGCGCTCACCTGTTATCATTGCGCCTTCGAATGCACGCGCCATCGGTCTTCACTCACTTTGTGCTGAAGAGGCATCCAATCAAGCTCAAGCGATTGCGGTACTGGAATGCTCTTTGCCTATTAGAACACCCGTTCTGATTATACGGGATCTTGTTGGTAAAATCAATCCCCCTACCTGTAAGTCTAAGTACTCTTATATTACAGGTCGTTCACCATTATTACAAGTTGTTCATGATCGCGCCCCAGAGCACGACGGACACCTTTCATTTTTTTCATACGCTCTTGCCCGAAACATGAAATACTAGCAAACTATCGCACGTACCACGTTGTTCCTAGTGTAACGCGTCGAGATGAAACTATAAACTACCATTTAGACTCAGGTGCCCGGCACTTTGGCAGTGCCGGGTACCTTGCGGGTTGAGTCATTACAACTAGCATTCTGTTATGGCGCGTGCTGGTCTGAAGCCCTGAGCCTATCTTACACGCGCTGGAACTATCTTATGTTGCTCATACTACATGAAAGACTGGGAAACGCCGCGATGCTCTTCACACTGATTCTTGCGGTGTGGGGCTTTGTTCGTTACATCCGTGGGCAGGGGGTGGATGGAAGCTATCTGGGAGCGGTCGTCATTGCAGAGGGGTTGATCATCGTGCAGGGTCTCATTGGGGGCGTGCTTTACGGCATAGGCGCCCGTCCAGAACGTCCCGCGGTCCATATCCTTTACGGGCTGACGGCGCTCGTCTCTTATCCGGCCCTCTTCGCCTATACCAGGGGAGGAGATACGCGCTTCGAGCAATTCCTCTGGGCGCTTGTTTCTTTATTTGTATGGGGTTTGATTATCCGGGCACAACAGGTGGCGATGTGAGGGCTCACTACGAGGTCTGCTGCGCGGTGCTGTTGTAACGACCAAGTAGGTCGTTCCATCGCACGCGCAGCACGTCCTTCAGATTTCGCCAGGAATCTTGCAGTGGATTGACCTTCGATTCGTTGCCGTAGTACCACTTGACCGGTACTTCCTTGAGTTTGTATCCGGCTTTGTTTGCCAGGAAAAGTAGCTCCACGTCGAACGCTGTCACCATTGGATGATCGATGGGACCCTTGCTACCGTCGTGGATCAGCAGGCGTGGGAAGATATCCTGGACTACCTCGTAGCGCATCGCCTTGAAGCCACACTGCGTGTCCTGCACGCCACGCACGGCCAGCGAACGAACCAGCATGTTGAAGACCCGACCCATCAGGTGACGGTAGAAGGGCTCGCCGATGCGCTGCCCCGTGCCACCGCCCTCGCGTGATCCGAAAACAACGTCGAACCCCTGATCGAACCAGGGCAGCAACAACTCCAGGGCCTCGATCGGCACCGACAGGTCAGCATCGGTGAAGAGCACGATCTCGCCCGTGGCAGCGAGCATCCCAGTGCGGACCGTATAGCCCTTGCCATAGTGCGGGTTCTCGATCACGTGCACGCGTGGGTCGCCGTTAGCTACCTTACACGCTTGCTCAACCGTGTCGTCTGTCGATCCATCGTCTACCACGATGACCTCGAAGGTGTAGGACTGTTGCCGCAAGAAGGTCGTGATTTTTTCGAGATTCCTCGGCAGGCGGCGTGCTTCGTTATAGGCGGGCACGACAACAGAGAGGAACGGGCGTTGCATACAAGATATCATCCTTTTCCAAACACACAGACGCCCCACTCCGGGGGCGCCACATAAATATACCTACTTTGGTCGAAGGAGCAACTCTCAGCAAGGTGCCCGGCACTTCCATCAAGCGCTCGCTCCTGCAGCCCTCTCTTAAAAGTGCCGGGCACCTGAGTCATAACAAAGATCAACTCTCAGCAAATGGGCGTTCCAGAAGGGCAAGAATCTCTGTATCGCTAACCTGCGGGCTCCGCCCTGCCAGATTCCCGCGCCGCCAACGCAGCAGCTTGGGCACGGCGAGAAGTCCTGCCAGTTGCCCTCGCAGTCGCGCGCGCGCGGCCGCTCCCCGCCATGCCCGCAGGGCCTCCCAGGCCACACGGGCCTGCTCCCACAGGATCGCCCGCCAGTAACGGCGCAGGATGGAGAGGGGTACATTCTTGACCAGCACGTAGATCCAGTTGCGACCATTGTAGTAGGAGGCAAGCGGACCGCCGCCGGTCGCACTCACCTTGTGGTAGACGATCGCTTGGGGGGCGAAGCGGCAGCGAAAGCCCGCCAGCTGCGCCCGCCAGGCCAAGTCGACATCCTCCAGGTAGCTACCGAAGCGTTCGTCGAAGGTGCCAACAGTATCGAAAAGCTCACGCCGATAGAGTGCCGCGCCCGCGCAGGGCGCAAAGATCCATTCCTCCTCCTCCCACCGGCCATCATCCTCACTCCACACCCCGCGGTTGCCCGGCCGTCCACTGACCGTGTAAAAATCCCCTGCCGAGTGCAGCCGGCTGCGATCGGTCCACAACTTCAGCTTGCTTGCCACCATACCCGCATCCGGGTGTCGGCAGGCCGCCTCGACCAGCCGGGCCAGCCAATCCGGCTCCGCCTCCGTATCATTGTTCAGCAGCGCGATCAGCCCCCCACGTGCGATCGACAGCCCAGCATTGACCCCGCTCGCGAAACCCACATTCCTCGGCAGCGCCAGCACCCGCACTTCCCCCCACTCCCTCGCCAACCACCCTACCGTTCCATCCGTAGAGCCATTGTCCACAACAATAATCTCCACCGGCTCATACCCCTGCCCTACCACAGAAGGCAGACAACGCTCAAGATGATCCCTCCCATTCCACGTCGGGATAATGACAGAAACCAGAGGCTTGCGGAGACTTTTATCCTGCATCGTTACTCGTGCTTGTAGTCGGGAATCGTAGGATGGTAGAGGCTACTGCATAGTGCATGTTGCATATTGCATAGTGCGGAGTGCTTCCTTCTCTGCATGCCACATGCAACAGAAGATCTTCAGTCCAGCCTCAAAACACCTTCCCAGCAATCAACCCCTACTCTCCACTCCGCACTCCGCATTTCGCATTCCGCACTCTCCACTCTCCACTCTCATTCCAGTAGGCAGCCGGCAGCAAAGGTCACCGTTCCGCCGTTACACCCCCACCCCTCACACCCCTACCTGCCGTTCCGCTCCCCGCTCCCCGCTCTCCGCTCCCCGAGCCGTTCCACTCCCCGCTCCCCGAACCACTCCCTCAGCCCCTCCGTCCAATGCGGAAGGCTGACCCCTACCTGCTGTGCAGCGAAGGTGGAGAGTTCGACGTGGGCGGGTGGTGTAGCAGGTCGAGGGTAATGCTCGATGGGCTCGACAGGGTACTCCGCCTTTCCGGCCGCATGGAGAATCCTGCGCGCGAACTCGTAGCGGCTCACACATCCCTCATTAACGAGGTGGTAGAGGCCATAGGCACCACTTTGTACCAGCCGATAAAGGCCATCGGCCAGATGGGGAGCATAGGTGGGATGGCCTGACTCAGTGGTGACGACAGAGAGCTTGGGAAGTGTCTCGCTCAGGTCAAGCATCTTTTTTGGGAAGTTGTTCCCGCCCGGACCATACACCCATGCCGTGCGCGCGATGTAGAAGCGCGTAAGGAGGTGGCGCACAAACCACTCACCGGCCAGCTTCGACGCCGCGTAGACGCTGAGTGGATTCGTTGCATCCCACTCCCAATAGGGACTCCCTTTACGACCATCGTAGACATAATCCGTGCTAACATACACCATCGCCGCACCACTCCGTTGGGCCAACAGCGCCACGTTCTGTGTCCCGAGCGCATTAGCCTGGTAGGCAGCTTCAGGCTCCTGCTCACATCGATCCACATTCGTCATAGCAGCGGCGTGCAGGATAAGATCCGGCGCCTTCTCCGATAGGGCAAACACCGCATCCCGATCCGTAACATCCAGCGCGGTATGGGAGAGCGCTATCAAGTCATACTCGGCAAAGCGCTCCCGTAACGCCCGCCCGAGCTGACCACCTGCGCCTGTAATGACAATTCTCATGGGTTGCTATCGTGTCTCTTGCATGGGCTCCACCAGCGTGCAGAGGATAGCACGGGCCACGCAGAATTGCGATATCGATACATCTACCCGGAAAACGATCCCCGGCACCACACCGCTAATATCAGGCGGATGCTCAACGATGTGATTGAGCATGCCCGACGCCTCGTCTGCTATGGCAATGTTCCGTGATGCTCTACCAGCAGCTACACCAGGTGCTGCCCATCGTCGAGGGAGAATGACTGGCTAGCGATACTGGATGATACGGACGTTTTCGACTGTCACTAAGC
>JALZCF010000047.1 GCA_030863245.1 Chloroflexota bacterium | reverse complement strand
GCCTCAGTGCAAGGAGAGGATCATCTGCTGGTCACGGCTCTTCAGGCTCACCCGATGCACTCGGGGAGACTTCACCGCCTCGAGCAGCCCTTCGGCGTCTCGTTCATCGGTCTTGTTGCGCTGCACGTAGGGTGTGACGCTGTGCGGCGGCAGCAGGATGACCTCATGCCCGCGTGCGACAAGGGAGCGGCCCCAGTAGTGCGCGCTGCCACAGGCTTCCATCAGCACGCGAGAGGGAGCCTGGATGTGCCAGAAGCGCAGGAACTGAGATCGCGGTAGCCGCCTACGTGCGACGATCTTCTCCTTCTCATCGGTGATGACCAGCTGAAAGACGCTCTTGGCCAGATCCACGGCGATGGTTACGTTGGGGCTCATGGTGGACTCCTTTCGTGTAGTTGGGTCTCCTGATTGGCGTCAGTTACCCAACGTAGTTGTCTCACGGGAGGAGTCCATCCCCTCAGATGAAGGAGACGCAGGGCCATCTATGTTTTCGGCCAGCTGCGGTGCAACTGTATGGTACTGCGCCGTTTGCCGGCCCATGCGTCGGCCCTGCGCTCCTGATCCTTTGCGTTGGGCGTCTCCACGTTGACACACGTATGCGGTCGGGGTAGCTTGGGTGGATGAAAGTCCGAGAGGTTCTGGCGCGGCTGGAGGCAGACGGCTGGTATCTCGCCCGGACACGTGGCAGTCACCGCCAGCTCAAGCACCCGACGAAGCCCGGCACCGTGACAGTGGCGGGCAAGGCGAGTCTGGATCTGCCGCCCGGCACGCTCAACAGCATCCTCAAACAGGCCGGACTGAGGTAGAGCCTATGCAATACGCCATCGTCATCGAGCGGAGTCAGACCGGCTTCGGAGCATTCGTGCCCGACCTGCCGGGCTGCGTCGCGGTGGGGGAGACCGAGGAGGAGGTACGTCTGCTGATCCGCGAAGCCATCGAGTTCCACCTCGATAGCCTGCGCGAGGATGGCGAGCCGATCCCACCTCCCGCAACTCGCGTCGAGTACATTGCGGTGCAGAGCGCCGCATAGCTCCCGCCCCTTGTCCCCCTCGCCCCAGCGCCCAACGAGGGCGCTGCACGCGGACGCAGGGCCATTCATGGTGTCGGCTCGCTGTGGTACAAATGTGTCGCTTTGCGCCGTTTACGAGCATCCGCGCCGGCCCTGCGCCGGTGAGCTCAGCGTTAGCCCGCCGTGAAATCTTGCTGGTGCGATGAGCAATACCCTTTCCCTTGGAGGTGAAGCTATGAAATACGCCGCACTGTTTGGCACCGGGCTTCTCGGATTAAGCTTGGTTGGCGCCACACTAAGCTCGGAAGTACCTGAACGCTCCAGCAATGCAGAACCGCTGCTTACAGTAGACGAGGAAGCGAACAAGGACCTCGTTCGACGATACATTGATGTCGTTTGGAATCGGAAGGACTACAGCCGGCACGGCGAATTCCTCTCGCAGGATTGTACCCTGAACGGGGATCCACTCGGCGGGATCAAAGGCGCCAACGAATGGGTGCAGTACTGGCACAACATCTTTCCGGATCAGCTCAAGACCTTCCTAGAGTTGCTTGCGGAGGACGATAAGGTGGTCGCTCACTTCCTGGAGGAAGGTACTCACAGTGCCGAGCTCTTCGGCATGCCTGCAACCGGGAAGTACTTCAAATATCCCGTTGTAGCTTTCTTCCGCATCGCTGACGGGAAGATTATTGAGATCACCGCTGTCGCCGATCAACTTGAGATCTACAAGGAGCTAATTCAGCGAGCCGACAGCCGGTGAGGCCACCGGATGGTCGGGATGACCCTTGCTCTAGCGGGCGCGAAGAGATTAGTTGAGGCAGCCGTTGCAGAATTACCGGTCATAGTTGGACGCAGGCGTGGTCTAACGAGGGGATGAAGGCGACGGAAAGCCCGGCATGTTTTTGTGTAGCTTCAACTTACGCGCGGGGCTTTCCGCGCCTTATCCAGATCGTTAGGCCGTACGGAAGCTTCCTCTTATCTGCGTCATCACTGTGATGCCAAGCGTCTCCTTCTTCAGCAGCATTGATCCCCCGGCACCGCGGCATCTCAGGCGAGGCATCGTCCTGCTGCTCTGCCTCGGGATGGCCAG
>JALZCF010000045.1 GCA_030863245.1 Chloroflexota bacterium | reverse complement strand
GCTGATCAATGCCTTGCCGGATGAGGTAGCGGTGATGACCTCGGTATCGGCGGGAGTGAGTGCCGTGGCGAGCAGTCTGGATTACGGCGGCAAACGAAACAAGATCGTGGTAAGCGATTTCGAGTTTCCCACGGTCGCCCAGATCTGGCATGCACAGGAGCGACGCGGGGCTAGGGTAGAACATGTACCTGTTGCAGGGAATACGATACCGTACGAGGCGTTCGAGCGTGCCGTCGACGAGGAGACCTTGCTACTCTCTATCACCCACGTCAGCTTCCGCACGGGGGCGAAGCAGGACGTTGCCGCCCTCACGCACCTTGCCCATCGCCGGGGTGCGATGGTCCTCCTCGACAGCTATCAGGCACTTGGTACGATGCCGATCGACGTGCGCCAGCTCGACGTGGATTTCCTGGTGGGCGGTGCACTCAAATACCTGTTGGCCTCGGCTGGGCTAGCCTTCCTCTACGTGCGCGGTGACCTGCTCCCTCAGCTGCATCCAACCTCGATGGGCTGGTTCTCTCAGGAGGACATCTTCGCGATGGACATCTATCGCAACCAGCCTGCCTCCACTGCCCGCCGTTTCGAATCCGGCACGCCGCCCATCCCCAACATCTACGCGGGCGAGGCGGGTCTCGCCCTCATCCAGCGGGTCGGTGCCGAGGCGATCGAGTGTCAGATCCGTGAGCTGACCGACCATCTCATCTCCGGTGCCATGCGCCAGGGCTTCAACGTCGTCACTCCCCTCAAACCGAGTCGTCGCGGGGCACTCGTGACCATCAAATCGAACGACATTCATACCTTGGTCCATCGTCTTGCCGAGCGCAGCATCGTCGCCTCCAGCCGCGACGACAACCTCCGTATCTCCCCTCACTTCTACAACAACCACGACGATATTGAGCAGGTACTGGAGGGGTTGCGGGCGAACCGCGAGTTGCTGGCGTAATGGCTCGGGCATAGCATTTGCTCAGTTTCCCTAAATAGCTCGTACATAATACTTAACAGCAAGGAGAGCAACGGTGCAAAAAGGCAAGGAGATATTGAAGAAGGAAGTGATCAGCGTTAGCAACGGGCGCAAGCTGGGGACGATTGAGGATCTATACCTCGGTACCTCGCTGGAGCGTATTAGGGCGCTGGACATTACCACGGAGAGCGGACTTTTCAACCGAACCACTCGCTTGATCCCGTTTGACCACGTGGTTCGGCTGGGTGTAGATGTGGTGCTCGTCGAGGACGATGATGTGACCCGCGCGGAAGATGAACTGGCTCAGACTGCGCTGTGGACCCGGCTCAGCCAGTTACGTGGGCGGAAAGTGGACACCACGGGTGGCACGCACATCGGGAGGATCACAGATGTCATCATCAGCGATGAGGGCGATATCCTTGGCTACGCACTCGGCGATATCGCGGTCAAAGGGCCGATCGCGCAGAAACGCGCCGTCGCCCTCGATACCATCACGGATCTTGGTCATGAAGATGGCATCATGACGATCGATCTCGAGAAAGCTGAGCGGCAAGAATTATCGCTAGAGTAGCCGCACCATACAACAGTGCGGCTTCGCTGCTCGGCGCATCCACGAGAGTATCAGGTTGGTTGCGCCGAGCAAGTATCGCAACCGGCGGCACAGCTAGGCTGGCGTGATCGCTAAGACTCGTAGCGGGCTCCCGCTCCCATCTACGATCTTCAGTGGCGCGGCGATGACGACGGCGCCAGTGGATGGCAATTGGTCGAGATTGCAAAGACTGGCGAGGCCAAACTTGCCTGCGCCGTGCATCACGGCGTGATTGGGGAAGGGCGGTTCAAAGCCGCCAGCCTGTCCCGCATCGGTGCCCACCGTCTCGACCCCGACGCCGAGAACGTCGCGCTCCTTTGCGAGGAACTCAGAGCCGCTCTTGTGGAAGCCGGGGCTGTGGGGGCCATCCTCCTTGACGTTCAGAAACTCATCTGGATCGGTACGCTTGCTCCAATCGGTGCGCAACAATACCCACGACTTTGGTGGGATCTTGCCGTGCTCCGCCTCCCATTCCTTGATGTGCTCCGGAGTCAGGAGGAAGTCCTCGTACATCGCCACCTCCTGTGTCACGTCAATCACGCAGGCAGGACCGATGAAGAGCTCGGCAGGAATCGTGTCACAGGTGTTGTCAGGCAGATCCTTGCCCGTGATCCAGTGAACCGGCGCGTCGAAATGTGTGCCTGTGTGCTCGCCAAGACGGATCGTGTTCCAGTACCAGGCCGGCCCCTTCTCATTGTATCTCGAAATCTCCTCGACTGTCATCCCCGGCGACGAGGCAAAGATCTCCGGCAGCCCAATCACCGGCGTATCCGGGCCAAGCGGCTGCGTCAGATCCACCACCTTCAATTTTCCCGAGCGTAGTTCGTCCACCAATTGTGTAAGTACAGTTGACATCGTTGTCTCCTTTCTGTTCGGTGATCAGTGGTCGGAAGATGGAAAGGGGAAAAGGGAAAAGGATGACACTTCTATGTCCGTCCCATGAAATCCCTTCTCCACTTTCCATTTTCCACTCTCTATTCTCCAATCCGCATTCCGCACTCTCCGGTCTCTAGTCTCTGCTTGCGTTACTGCCCTCCATCCGCAGGTTCTTCAGATGGCGTTGGAATTGGAAGCGGTTCTCCAGCATTGGCAGATTTGTGAGGAAGACAGGGGGGCCTTTGGGTTCGACTTTGGCGACGATGGTGGTGAGTTCGTTGGCTTCCAGTGCTTCGTCGAAGGCGGCGATGAATTCGTCGCGGGTGCGGACGGTGGTGGTGCGGGGGACGCCGGCAGCTTTAGCGATCCCTTCGATGTCGCTGCCGGTGGAGGTGGCAGTGGGGAAGCCGCCAACGGAGAGGAGGCTCTCGTTGTCGAAGACGATGTGGATGAGGTTGCTGGGGTGGTAGCGAGCGAGGGTGGTGAGCCCGCCGAGATTCATCAGGATGGATCCATCCCCGTCGAACACCA
Source organism: Chloroflexota bacterium (assembly GCA_030863245.1). Taxonomy (GTDB): domain Bacteria; phylum Chloroflexota; class Anaerolineae; order Ardenticatenales; family Ardenticatenaceae; genus JALZCF01. The sequence goes on along the minus strand of JALZCF010000045.1, from coordinate 7,111 downwards.
CGACCTGCGACTCAGGACGGCTAAGCGCGATGCCTAGCCCCATCGACGAGGCAAGTCCCATTGCGTGCTGGAGATAGAAGAAGTTCGGCTGGTGCCCGATGGACTGCACCTCCGCCGAGACCGCGCCCATGATGGTGACAAGGATGCAATCCTTGAGCTTCGGGTAGATCGCTTCAATCGCTTCAATGCGCAGCATTTATTCCTCCCACATCAAGTCGCGACATAGCAGTAACGCGACCGGCTTGAGCGATGACTCTGCCAGGGTTTGCGCCTTCTTGATCCGATGGGCGACGTGACTTGGATCGTCGAGCCGCTCGTATGGGATGCGGAGCTCTCGGAGTAGACCCTCCGTCGCACCGCCGCCCTCCGTCTGCCAGGGATCGCGCTCCCCAAACTCGCCACGATAACTGATGAGCATCAAGAGCGGAATCCGGTAGAGATGCGACAGCGAGACGATACCGTTGATGCTAGCCAGGAAACCATGGTTCTGCATCAGCATTGCCGATTTCGTCCCCGCAAGGTGAGCCCCTGCCGATATGCCGACCCCCTCCTCCTCTTTCGCAAGCCGGATGAGATGCACGTCCGGATCTTCATCCGCCATCCGGATCAGGTGAACCAACCAGGTCTCTGGCAGGGCAGAGATGATTTTGATGTCACAGGCCTTGAGGGAATCATAGATCAGTTGAGAGTTCTCGACCGATATGGCCATCCTACCTCCTTTCATTCAGAAGAGTAAACGGGGGAGTTCGATTGTAACCATGTCCGATACGCGGCGCAAGGGGATAGGGCGAGCGATTTGTCCTTGTCGGCGCTGCGCCGCGTGCTATCATCCCTCACGATGAACATGAACATGATCTACAGTGCCGCGCGCTACTACGATATTGCCTTTGGTTGGCGGGACGTGCCGGCGGAGTGTGAATTTATGTTGGGGCGCTACCAACAGGCTCGTGGGCGCGCGGCGGCGAGCACGCTGGAGGTGGCATGCGGGCCAGGTCAGCATGCGCGCACCTTCGCGGCTCGTGGTCTACACTCGATCGGGTTGGATGCGAGTAAGGCAATGCTTGAGTACGCCAAGAGCCAACCGGGTGGTAATGATCCAGACGTGTCTTGGGTGCTCGGCGACATGCGCGACTTCACGCTTGACGACCCGGTGGATCTAGCCTGCTGTCTTATGGATAGTCTGAGCCACCTATTGACCCTGGACGATTTGCTCGCCAACCTCGATGCCGTTGCGCGCAACACCACGCCGGGCGGCCTCTACATCCTGGAGCAGAGTCACCCACGTGACGCCTTCCCGCACGCGGAGCCCGCGCTCGAGAGAGAGTGGGAGATGGAGGATGAGAGTGGCGAGATTACCGTCTACGCGACCTGGGGCGAGCCAGGCGATCCCTTTGACTTCACAACGCAGGTGGGACTGCTCACGGTGACGATCCGCGCAGAGCGGGAGGGAGAGGTAATATTCCACCAGCAGGAGATCATCCCGTCGCGCCTCTGGCTGGCTGGAGAGATGGAGGCCGCGATTCGTGCCTCTGAGGGCTGGAGGCTACGGGAGCGTTTCGGGGCGATGGATAGTAGGGTACCCTGGCAGAGCAAGCCGCCAGCGTGGCGGATGGTATCGGTATTGGAGTCGAACATGTGAGCTACATTCCTTGCTAGCACCCACAAAATGACTATCATATAGGAACAAGAGGTGATCAAAAGTTCTATCTGTAATTACGCAAAAATACCCTTGGCAAATCCCTTGCTTTAGGGTACATTGAATTCATAGAAACTGTGATAGGAGGAATCGGAACGCGAGATAGCCATTCATAGCAACGGCGCTACTGCCTGTCTCGCCTCGGCCGATCTGGAGGTGAGTGATGGAACGGACAAAGAAACGGATAGTGGCTCTTATATCAGGCACCGGGTCGATCCTGCAGTGCATCATCGATGCCACGCGGTGGGATACGCTGGATGCCGAGGTAGTCGCTGCCTTTTCCCACGAACCATGGAGCTATGGGCTGCTACGCGCCGAGCGGGAAGGAATCCCGACCATCCTGCACGATCTCGCGAACTATCGGTTTGAGGGCAAAACCGAGCGGGAATACGTGGGCGATCTTGCGGACCAGATCGAGAGTTACGAGCCCGACCTGGTCGTACTGGCGAGCTGGAACTTGCCCTTCAATGAAGAGTTCTTCCGTCGTTTCGCCAACCGCATGGTCAATCTTCAAACTGGTCTGCCTGGCCAGGAGCATCCCCTCTTTGATCCCTACCAGCGGAACCCTGTCTCCCGGGCCTACGAAGCCTACAATGCAGGACTCATCCGCGAGGCGCAAGTCTCGGTGCGGATGCTAAACGGCGTGGAAACTCACGGGCGCGTCATCGCCCAAAAAACAGTGCCCATCTACGACTTCGATCGTCTGGTGGATCTGGAAGATCGGTTGAATCGCGTCCAGCAAGAACTGCTGATCAACACCCTTCGACTGGTACTGCGCGAGAACTCGTGAGGAGCGGGTAGCTCACATCGAATCTGCCTTCCAATCCTCTGGCCTCGCACGCCTCGTGTACACGAGGATGCCGAAGAGCGGCAGGATGATAGCAGCGATGATCATCGTCACGAGAGGTTCACGGGGGAGGACAGTGAAGTCGTACGCCCCCTCCAGAGCGTGACCATCCACGCTCATTGTGCGCCAGTTGACGGTGTAGGTGGCGGGTGATAGGTCGCGCAGGGGGATAAACATCTCACGGGGGTTATCAGGATCAACCTGCGCCGAGCCGACCTGGAAGGCCTCAAACTGCCGGTTCGTGACCACAATGCTCGCCTCCTCGAGTTTCTGCGTGAACCGCAACCGCACCTCACTCGGTCGATCCCAGCGAAACACCGCCCCCACCTCCGGGTAAGACTCTCGCAGCTCCGCATGCGCCCACAGAACCGGCACCGTGAACCCGAGCAAGGCTACCACGGTGATTAACAGGGCTAGTAGCCACCGCCCCATAACTCTGCATTCTGCATTCTGCATTCCCTAACCGTCTTGGACCTCTCGCACCGCCTCAATCAGCTCTTCGGGGCTCACCGGGCCATCCAAGCGTGCCGCGATCGTACCATCCGAGTCCAACACGAACACCCAGGGCTCGCTGGGCAGGTTCCACTCTGTGACAGCCGGATCGAGCTCGTTCTCGGCAAAGTTGCGATAAATCTCCACGTGAACGACATTGACATCGTCGTCCAGTTCCTCGCTAGCGTCGGCAACACTCTGTAGTACCGGCGCGCAGAGGGCACTGGAGCAGTGACCGGGAGTGATGAAACCGACGATCGCGGGGTTGCCGCTCTCCGCTGCCTCCGCTACCGTCATCTGATAGAATCGATCTACATAGGGACCGCCGGAACTCAACTCCTCAATTGGTGCATCTTCCAGGGTGCGTGTCTCACTTCGCGGTGCCGCCTCTCCTATCGCGGGCGCTTCCGGCTCTGCCTTCACCGTCACCAGCGCACGATTCTCGATCTGTGCGCCGTCGGCCGTGGTGAAAAGGGTCTGAATTCCATAGTTTCCTGCCTCAGGAAACTCTGGGTAGCTCACCCAGTACTCGATATTCCCCATCTCGTATCCTTTTGCTGGCCCTTCCCACACCTGCTCCGCCACCTCGTAATCCTCGTCGAGCCGGAAAATGGTCACGTCCATCTCCTGAACGCCACTGAGACGTTCAGGACCATCCCACAACGTCAGTGCCAACCGGGACGATCCGGCTGCCAGATCGGCACTCGAAACAAGTAGCTGGTAAGGGCTGGTTTCAGAAGAGGTAATTTCCCCGCCAGGAGAGGCGGTTCCTCTGCTACAGGCTACCAGCAACAACAGGATAATCAGCGACAGAATAACGCGCTTCATTCTTGTAGCGCCTCCTTCGATGTCAATGGTTCCTCATCCCCTGAGAGCACTCGCTCCGAAGTGGGCAGGCGCAGGCCAAAGTGACGTGCCAACCAGAGTGCAAAGACGAGGAACGGAATCGCCAGGACAAGGACAATGTAGTTTGTTAGCGGCTCACTCACACGAATCGGATATTGGACGGTGCCGCCCCCGTCCGGATGCTCCATCTCGATTAGCACCTCATAGGTTCCAGACGCAGGCACGGGCAGATAGACTGTGTAGTCGAACGGCTGCGCGGCCAGATCGTGTCGTGCCTCCGCGCGGTGCGTCTCGCCCCCATCGCCTTCCGTCACGGTCACCCATACCCGCGCATCGGTCACCGCCTTCGCGCCATCACGCACCTGCACCGTCACCCAGAGGTCATCCGTCGTCACGGGCGGATTGGGTGCCGCGAAGCTCGACACCATGAAAGGTCCCAATGGCTCCTCATCGATATAGATCCTCGTACCACCCGATAGGGGGCCTTCAGCTAGAACGGTGGTGGGCAGAAGCAGGAGCAGGAGAATCACAAACAATAAACGTTTCATCTCTCACTTTCAACCGTCGAAATAGATTGTTCCCCGCATCTCCATCGGGTTGAGCATGATCCACACGCCTGCGCCGACCATGAGCAGGAAGAGCGTGGCCCACGGCAACCAACCTCGCAGGGCACGACGCTGGGAGCGGAAGACTTTGAGCGCGATGATCCACGCCACAAGCAGGGAGGCGAGTAGACCGCCGTAGAGAAAAAAGATCTCCACCGCGAGAATCTGGTTGAGCGATAATACCTCGGTCAGGCTCCAACGGGGTTCGCCGAGCAAGGGTGAACCGACGGCGTCTGCAACGAAGCTCTGCATGACGGGAATGAGTGTCAAAGCACCCGTGGTGAAGTGGAAGGTGTAGTGGGCAGCCCACATGCCCGCCCCGATGGGAATGATACTCGGCGCGAAGCGGGAGATGGTTGTTTTCAGATCAACCTTCAAGCCTCCCCACGCGCGACTGAGCCACGCCACACCGCTCACAAGCAGGAGCGGCAAGAGGACAACGCCTGCCAAGAAGATGATAGCCAGGACAGGTGCTTCCGTGGTAACGCCAAGCTGTTGCGCCAGCCAACCCTCTAATCGATAGACCGGCGGGATCATACCAAAGGCCTGCATGAAGGCACCGAAGCCTAATACCATGATGAGAAGAGCAACGTCGAAGCGCTCGGAAAGATAGCCGATACCACTGCGACGTCGGTTGCTAAGGAGCTCGGCACCGGGCAGGCGGGTCAGCAGCCCGACATTGTCGTAGGGACAGGCGTGGATGCAATCCAGGCAGAACGTGCAGTCAAGGTTACCGAGCTTCTTCGGCTGGAAAAGGTGGGTCTCGCAGCCGGGGATCCCATCGCGTCCCGCTATACAATCTTTGGTTGTACAGGTCGAGCATCCAATGGGCTCAATCACTGCGATCTCGGTCGGAGAGAGGGTCGAGTAGACCAGATTGAACTGCCCGACGGGGCAGACATGCTTGCAGAAGGCTGCTCCCTTGAAGAACAGGTCCGTCAGGAAGGAAGCGCCGAAGTAGCCCACGATTATCCACGCCGTCAGCCAAGGGCTCGACCAGAGGTTCCATGCCTCGTAGCTCCAAAAGAAAAGAAGGAGCAGCACGATCGCGATGGCCTTCTGGGGGATCCAGCTCGGCCAGCCACGCCCTACACGGAAGCGTGCCTGAAGGCGTTTGGCGAGTTTGCGGGGCAGCATGAAGGGGCAGGCCATACAGAAAACGTTGCCGACGATCAACAACGCCAGGATCAAGAAGCCGCGGTAATGAACCCATGTGCTGACCGTCGCCACATTCTTGTAGGCAATCTGTGGCCCAAGAAAGCCATCAAAGAGTAGCAGGAGCGCCAGCAGCAGCATCGCTCCCTGCATGAGGGATCGTGCGTGACGCCATCTCAAAAAACGACCCAGGAGAGGTAGGTCGAGTAGGTTGTAACGCTCTACCTTTCCTCGCGTGAGGCGCGGGGCTCGAATCACTGCGACCGCACCTCAAGGTTTCTGAACGTCTGCTCTACCTCTCTGCCATCCATTAAGGTAGCATGAACGGTCACCAGCCATTGGCCGCTCATGGTCCAATCTAGCTCCGCCACATACGTGCCAGGTGTGACCTCTTCTGCATCGGCGAAGATAGGCTCCATGCCAGCATGCGTCATGTTCCCTTCGAGCTCAACCTCCGCTCCCTCTACCAGCTCACCCTCCTCCATCATCGTTACCTGGACTTCCGCTGGCGTACCCATTGCCAGGGTGTTTGGGAACTCTGCCTTGATGACCACAGAGGAGGTTGATTCCTCCACATGGCTCACAAACTGTGCATTTTGTATGCGTCCGCAGCTTACGACTAGAAGGCTAAGCCCCATAACGAGCGCAGCCATCCCTCGTCTCACGATGCTCTTGTCTACCTCTGATGAATACCCCATTGCTGTGCAAATTATAGAAGCCGTGCGGCCTTCTCCCAAACTTACCACCGGATTCCCGGCACGAAAAAAGAGCGCCACGTGACGCTCTTCTTCCGATTTGATGACAGATGTCAGGCCTATTGCTTATTCCTCCGTCTCCGCCTCGCCTTTTATCAGGTGGGGGGCAATCACCCACATCCCGAACATCACGACGAACGCACCGATACCGAATACTGCTTCCATGTTATCCTCCGTATGAGATATTGTATTTACGATTGGTCAGTAGTCGGAGAGTGGAGCCTGGAGATTGGAGATGGGTACGGCAAGCAAGGTGTCTTTTGATCCCTTTTCCATTTTCCCCTTTCCCCTTTCCATTTTCCTTCTCCCTAGTCGCCCACCGCGGGGATCGGCTCTAGGGTGATATCGCTGCCGTATGCCTCGACGCCGTGCTCGGCAATGTCGAGGCCCTCGCGCTCTTCTTCCTCACTGACACGCAAGCCCATCGTTGACTTGATGAAACTGAATATGAGGTAGCCACTACCCACCGACCAGAGCGCAATCACGCCGGCCATAAGCAGCTGGACGAGGAATTGATTCACGTCGCCCGCGATTAGACCACTCACACCGTAGCTACCATCCGCGAAGATGCCGACTGCGATAAGCCCCCAGAGACCACAGGTACCGTGTACAGAGGAGGCCCCGACTGGGTCGTCGATCTTGAGAGTGTTCTCGATAAACCGCTCCGACCAGAGCAGGATCCCACCCGCCATACCGCCGATGACCACCGCTGCCC
>JALZCF010000326.1 GCA_030863245.1 Chloroflexota bacterium | reverse complement strand
GGTGGACACGGGTGCTCTTTTACTGGCACCAGGTACAGCCGAAGGGGCCTGACGATTGGAACCCCTTCTTTCTGCCGGATAGGGTCGTAACGCGGGAAGTCGCGATGGGTCGAGAATTGGTGGGCATCATCGCGGGTACGGCTCCGTGGGCGAGCGAGAGTGGAACGCGTCATGCCGTGCCCTCCGGCCTCTATCTGCCCTACGATCACCCTGACAATCTCTGGGGGCAGTTCATGTACCTTATGGCCCAACGGTATGCGGGCCAGATTGACCACTGGACCATCTGGAACGAGCCGGATGTGTGGGATGAGGGGTACGAGGGGAAGTCGTGGAACGGTAGTGTCGAGGAGTATGTCCAACTCCTGAAGATCGCGTACCAGGCAGCGAAGGCAGCCAATCCGGCGGCTGTCATTCAGTTGGCAGCCACAACCTATTGGTGGGATGCGCAGTATGGACGGGAGCCCTATTTCACACGGCTGCTGCGCACCATCCATAGTGATCCGAACGCGGCGGCGAACGACTACTTTTTCGACGTGGCCACCGCGCACGTCTACTTCAAGCCGGAGCAGGTGTACGATCTCACACACTTCTTCCGACAGCAGTTGGACGTGCACGGCTTTGCCAACAAGCCACTCTGGATCAACGAGACCAACGCGCCCCCCAGCTCGGACCCCCATCATCCCGCGCCTGAATTACGCTTCTCCGTCACGTTGGAAGAGCAGAGCAACTTTCTGGTGCAGGCATGGGCGGCCGGGCTTGCGGCGGGTGCGGAGCGCATCGCCTACTACAAGCTGCGCGACGAGCCGTGGTTACCGGAGGGCGTGGAGCCCTATGGGATGCAGCGCAAGGACGACTCCCTGCGCCCTGTGTTCTGGACCTACCGGGCGTTGGTGACCTATCTTGGGGGCTATGAAGGTGCCCATCTTATAAGGGAGGGCAACATCTGGCGCGTTATGGTGCCACGCGGGAGCTACGGCACGACGACGGTGGTCTGGAATATGGGTGAGGTAGCAGAGACCGTTCAGGTACCGGCGACGAGCGAGCATGCGCTGCTGGTTGGCCCCTTCGGTCCCCTTGAGCGGATCGTGCCACAGGAGGGCTCGTACCCGCTTCTGTTGCCAGCAAGCAGCAGTGGACAGATCGGAGGAACGCCTTATATGGTGGTGGAAGGCCCGGGTGCTGAGATCTGGCTTGACGGGCCCGACGGCATGGAGGTGGCGCAACGCATCGTCGAAGAGGAGGAAGCGCCCATGATACGTGCTACGGTATCGGTCGTGACTGCTGTCTCAACGCCCACCTCGGTCCTTTCCCCTACATTGACACCTGCCCCGACGAGCGTACCGCCCACTGCAACCTCCACCCCACAGACCATAGGAGCGGTACCCACCGTCTCTACAATGCCGCCCTCGCATTCATCCTTGGCGCTCCGCTCCTCCCGTGGCTTACCCGTGATTTGGGTTCTCGGTAGTACGTTCATGCTAGCGTTCGGTAGTTGCTGGCTTTTGTGGAATCGGTATGTTTGACCGGGAGGACAAACCTTTTACAATGGCGATTATGACTCGATCATCGCTGCAAAACGTCATGCTGTTCTGTTCGATAGTGGTGAGCCTCGCGCTTGCGTCGCTCTCACCCCTCGCCTCGGCGAGCGTCTGGGCCCAAGAGCCTCTACCTCCTCCTCCACCTGAGCGCGATGGGCGCTTTGGCGCGGTGGAGGCGTACGATGCACCCCACATAGCGGACGCTGCGGGCGTCGGGTGGACACGGGTGCTCTTCTGGTGGCACCAGATGCAGCCAGCGGGGATCGACGACTGGAATGTACATTACTTTCCCGATCACTTGTTGAACCAGGAACGGGCGGCTGGTCGCGAGATGGTGGGCCTTCTTGCAGGAACCGCCGCGTGGGCGAGCGAGAGTGGAAGCCCGCGCGCCGTGCCCTCCGGCCTCTACCTGCCCTACGATCACCCTGATAACCTTTGGGGGCAATTTGTCTCCCGCATCGTGCGGCGCTACGCTGGTGAGATCGATCGGTGGATCATCTGGAACGAGCCGGATATCTGGGACGACAAGCACGACGGCAAGACATGGAATGGCACCATAGAAGAGTACGTCCAACTGCTGAAAGTTGCGTACCAGGCCGCAAAGGCGGCGAACGGCAATGCGGTGATCCACCTGACCGCGACGACCTACTGGTGGGACACTGAGCATGGTCGCGAGCCATACTTTCCTCAATTGTTGGACGCTATCAGAGCCGAGCCGGATGCAGCGCGGCTGAACGGCTTTTTTGATGTCGCCTCACTCCATATCTATTTCAAGCCGGAACAGGTATACGACCTTACCATGCTCTATCGCCAGGAACTGGCTCGGCACGGCTTTGCCGATAAGCCGCTCTGGATCAACGAGACCAACGCGCCTCCCAGTACGGACCCGCTTCATCCCGCGCCGGGCCTCCGCTTCCCTATCTCGCTCGAACAGCAGAGCCACTTCCTTGTGCAGTCATGGGCGATGGGGCTAGCAGCCGGCGCGGAGCGCGTCTCACTCTATAAGACGCGCGATGAGCGCAGCTTACCCGTGGGCGTCGAACCGTACGGCATGATGCGGAAGGATGGCTCCGTGCGTCCCGTGTTCTGGACGTACCGCGCCCTCGTGACCTATCTCGGTGGCTACCAAGATGCTCATCTCTATCGCGAGAGCGACATCCGCCGTGTCGTCGTATCACGTGGCCAGAAGGGGAGCACAACCGTTGTATGGAATACAGGGCTGGATGCACAAAGCGTTCGAGTACCCGCTACGGCAGAGAGCGCACGCATTGTGGATCCCTATGGTGGTGCCCAACACCTTGTGGCAGATGGCGGTTTCTACACGCTCACCCTGCCCCCGAGTCGAGGCGGCGAGATCGGCGGGACTCCCTACATGATTGTGGAGGGGGACGGCGCGCAGGTCGAGCTCGAGGTGCCGGAGGAGATGCAGATTGCACTACCTGCTCCCAGCGACACACCGCTTCCTGCCGTTCCAGTCGTGGTTCCCGTTGGGCCTTCCCCACACCCACTGCCCCCATTGGTAGCCGATTGGGCCCTCCCCAACGGTCGTTTCTTCACACAGAGTGCTAATGGGCAAGGGGGCTTCAGTGTAATAGATGACGAGCAGGCGCGTTTCTGGAGCGAGTTCCAGCGACTCGGAGGGCTACAGACGGTGGGCTACCCGATCTCCCGCCGCTTCGTCCAGGATGGGTTTGTGACGCAGGTTTTCCAGAAGCTGGCCCTACAGTGGCGACCGGAGGTGGGCCAGGCGTGGCCTATCAATATCTTCGACGAATTATCCAAGGCGGGGTTCGATGACGCTCTCTTTGACAGGCGCCAGACCCCCCGCCCGCTGAATGGCAGCGAGTTCGACCCTCCGGGTGTGACGTGGCCGGTTATCGTCTCTGGGCGACAGGCACTTCTCAAC
>JALZCF010000039.1 GCA_030863245.1 Chloroflexota bacterium | reverse complement strand
GCGATCGCGATAAAGACGCGCAGCGTTTCTTCTGCATTCATGTCGAGTTCCGTTTCACTGTATGGCTGCTGGTGATTACCCACATCTCTAAGCCTAGATGCAAGCTCCGTCTTCTTGTGGTAAGAAGAAGGTAGCAAGCAACCTTCACCACAGGAGACGGAGCCATGAACAGTATAGCGATTGACGAGGTGCTCGCCAAGTTGCCAGCAGCCGAATTGGAGCAGAGCTTGCAGCGTTTTCTCGCCCCCATGATCGCGGTGGTGCCCGACCGCCGCTTGCAACGTGTCCTGCCATTAGCGGTACGCGGGATCTTGGCACGGGAAAGCCCGGTCATCACCCAGATGGCGCAAAGCGTGGCGCGCACTGACACAGCGCCCTGGCCGGCGGCCAAGCGCCTCTACCGCTTCCTCGACAACTCGCGCATCCCCGTCCGCCGTCTCTTTAAGGGGCTCTATCAGCGGGCGCGTGTCACCGTTGCGCAGGAACAGCCGCCCTATGTGGTGGTCGCCGTCGACCCCGTCAATTTCGAAAAACCCTATACCCACGCATTGGCAGGCGTCAGTACCGTCCGCAAGAGTACGCCGCCTGATCGACACGGCAAGGCGCGTCTTACCCGCGGCTATCCCGCCATCACCGCAACTATCGTCAACACGCGCGTGCCCGCAATCACTTACGCTAATTGGTTCTCCTATTGCGTCGGTTTTCGCAGCGAGAACTGGGAGATCAAGCGGGCGCTGCGCATGACGCGGGCCGTCTTGCCCACCCACCACCTGCGCTTTGTCGGCGATGCGGGCCTGGATGACCAGAAAATCTTCCAGTGGATAACCGAGCTGCGCAGCGAGTTTGTGATCCGTGCGTGTCATCTCGAGCGGATTGTGGAGGTCGCCAACCCGCGTCTGAACCGCTGGGAAAGTGAGCACCTCCAGGATCTGGTGGATACAGTGCCATTTGCGACGACCTGGGCGGTCACATTTACCCATGCTGGCGCCACTCGCCAGGCAACCGTCAAGGTGGGGTGGTTGCCGATCCGGCTCCCAGAGACGCAGCAGGAACTGTGGGCGGTGGTAGCGGAAGAATATGATGTAGAGGACCACGCCGTGCGTACGCTAGTCTTACTCACGAACGTCCCTATCACAGGGGAGGCTAAGGCGCAGGCAGTCTATGAAGACTGGCGGTTGCGCGGACGGATTGAGCATGGGTATCGGTTTGACCAGGAACAAGGCTTGGATGTCGAAGATATGCGCGTGCAGACGCTGGCCCGGATGCAGCGGCTCTTCGCGCTCGTATTGATAGCGGCGCAATTTGTCTTTCACCTTATGACGACGTGGCCACCGCAGGCCGTGCTGTGGCTGCGCAAACTTGGCGGCAAACTGGAGGTAGCGATGGACCGCGATGGCCCCTACCTTGTGTTGCGTGGGCTGCATGCCCTCTGGCAAACCGTGGCGACGCTCAGCTTGCTCGCCATCGAGCCCTTTCCACACGATGCCTTTGAGACTACCTGAAGATGTGGGTAATCACCAGACCAATTTGCTGTAACTATTCACGTTTGAGGTAAAGGAGTTTGGCGCAGGAGCCTCAAACATTCATCCAAGGTAGTGAGCCCGCGGGCCTGCCACGTCTCAAACAAGCTGGCCAAGGCCATGCGCGTCTTCGTGCCCTCAGCGCTGCGCGATCCTCCACTGATCTTGCGCATTACGACCAGCGGGCACATACTAGGCTCCGCCAGATTGAGGTCGGCGCTGAGCCCAGACACCAGCACAATCTGGCATACCTCGGCCGTATGGCGTACCAATCATTTGGCCAGCGCCTGGCATGGATGCTGTTTGACCTCGGCATACTACAGTCCCAACGTGTGGACAGGCTCGACCGTCACCGGATGTAAATCGGGTTGGTCAGAGCGGCGACACGGCCATCGGGGTACAGGAGTTCAACCCGGACATAGGAGGCCGTGCGCGTGGGGGATACCGGGACAGCGTACTCAAGTGTGACGTCACCCGCCTTGACCGACAGCTTGTCCTCCCCCGTTGCCCACACGAGGCGTAGAAGAAGCCCCTGGCCCTCGACGACGCGCACTGCTACGGGTACAGTGCCATCGCGGCCGGGCGTGATAAGCCCGCCAGGCAATACCTCCCCACGCGCGGTCAAGTACAACTTCGGGCCATTCGGCCCCTCCGAAAGAAATGTCCTCCCCAGCCGCAGCCCCTCCATGATCGCGGGCTGCGACAGGTTATTGGCGTACACCCAGATGGCGGGGACGAGAGGGTTATCCCCACCATGATAATCCGTACCGCCGTACGCATGGATGCGCCGCCCGATCTTGAGCAGCGAGTCCCACCAGTCCACGGCCAGGCGATCGTCAGGGGTCCACGCGCCGTTCCAAACCTCGATGGCATCCGCTTCGCTCCACTCGTCCATCGGGAAGCGCCAGGCACAGGTGGTGCATGTGGCAAATGGATGGTTCAGCATTACGACCGCACCCTGCCGGTGTGCCTCGGTGATGATCCCGGGCAGGCGCCCATCACCCCCATCGATCCGGAAGTCAAACCAGTGGCCGGGGTACTGTCCAATAATGTTTGCGTGGCCGTACGGAGAGGTGACCTCGACTCCTGCGAGTAACAGATGATCAGGGTGCGCCTGGGCGACCTCTGCGAAGTGGTAGTGGGGACGCGTGGCGTTGTGATCGGTCGGGGCCAGGAAGTGGAACCCCGCAGCTCGGTTCTGCTCAACCAGTTCCTCGAGAGTACGCCTGCCATCAGAGTGGATCGTGTGCGCGTGGAGGTTGCCGGCGTACCATCCAGGTGCGCCCACAATGACACCCAGATCATACGTGGGAACATCCGGCATTCTCTCCGGCGGTTTGGGACCGTCGAAAGAGAGCGTGATCGTGTATGTGTAGCTGACACCGGCGGGCGCAGACGTGATGAACCACTGCCCGAGGTGCCAGCGCCCGGCAGGGATCGGTCCGGGGATGTACCACGGCGCGGAGGTGGCAATGTCGCCTGTCAACACGAGGTCGCCGGGCATGCCGCCCTGCCATCCGCGAAAGCCTGGGCCTCCAAACGCGTAGCCACGTGGATCAAATAGGCCTAGATCGATATTACCACGCTGCTTCGGATCTGCCCCATGCTCGAGTTGCTGCCGGACGTGGATGCGGGTAACGCCCTCTGGAACATCGAACGGCAGGTAGCGAATGGAGGCAGCACTGACCATCGCCTCCTCCGGTCCTCGCCTGCCTTGGATTACGATGACGTGATCAGGTCTGGCCTGATCGCGCAGGGTTGCAGGCACGCCCTCGCAGGCTAGGCGCGTCGTACTTCGAATGTTGCCCATGCGCAGCCGAATCCTTTACGGTGATGGACTGCAGCCTCTCGGTAGGCTATAGCCCGATCTGGTTCCCAGTCTAGGTTGTAGTTCAGAACAAGTGGCAAAGTTATACTACCATTCGAGTCCTCGTTGAGCAACGAAGTTAGGTAACTGGTCAGAATCACCACCAGCGGGCGTAAGCTGCGCTCGGCCAAGAAATAGCTGCCGATCACAAAGATCGATGGTTTATAACAAGCTGCTGCACCTACGCCTGTGCCGGCAGTGTATAATGGCCCTTCAATTGCAGGAGCCACACATGGTCAAGCTAACGGTCTGCATCGAGATGTTCTGGCCCGAGTTGCCCTACGA
>JALZCF010000301.1 GCA_030863245.1 Chloroflexota bacterium | reverse complement strand
CAGTAGGTACAAGCCCCCCCCGACTGCCAGTAGCAGCGGTAGGATGCGGACAGGGGTATAGCCGTAGAGGGACACGCCGAGCGCGATGCCCGCCAATATCCAATCCCGCCTCGCACCGAGACGCAGGGCGCGCAAGAAGAAGAGGAGGGTTAGCGCCACGCCAAAGGGCGCATACGGAAATCGTAGCCCTACCCTGGAGATAGATACATGCCACTTGCTCACTGCCAGCAGCGCCATCGCCAGCAGCGCCACGTTTCGTGGTAGCCCCATCCCGCGCCGTGCGACGAGATAGGTCAGCGGCACGGTTAGTAGGCTTACAAGTGCTGTTCCCACCTTCAAGGCAAGGTGGCTCAGGCCAAGCCCTAGTGGTCCCGCAAGCAAGGCCGTCAGGTAAAACTGCAGCGGCTCACGCCCCGTGTTGCGGATGAAAAAGATGGGCCGCTCCCCCTCCAGCACATCCATCACATCGAGCAACTTCTCCGCATGATCCGATGTCATCTCCGCCGGCAGCGTGTCGATCTGCCAGAAGCGGAAGAACGCAGCGACGAGGAGAATGGTCACAAAGGCGAGGAGCTGCCAGCGACGAATGGGATTAGCGTCACGGGACGAGAGGTCACCGAAACCGGCGGAGCTGGAAAGGGCTCGCCATCCAACAAGCCAGAGAACGACGCTCGCAACCCAGAATGTTACGCCCCACCACGTGAACGTGTTGTTAGCGGCCCCTATCCATGTGCCCAGAACGGCTAGGAGGGCAAATAAGATAGCCCACCAGCGCGGTGCGGGAGGTTGGGACGCTTTGTCAGCCCCCACTGTTAGCGGACGCCGTCCCCACGCCAGCCACGCAGGCAGTAACGCGAACGCAAAGAGCACGGCCGCCCAGTGACTGTAGGCTGGTTGTGTTACAAGAAGTCGTTGACCTGCACCGGCAAGAAATAGGGCGAGAATCCAGAGGACAAAGGTGGGCACAGGGAGACGGAGACGTGGCATAGTTAAATGGTGATAGCGGCTGGTCGAGAGCCGCTACAATCTTCTTCAAATTATCGAGTGAGTACTCCGGTCGGCGCTTCTACAAATGTGGCAGATTATAGGGCTGAGATCAGTGTACCCAAAATGGGAGCTAGGACATGGCTAAGCGTTCTCCCTCCACCTTGCTCGCAGCTCCTCCGAGCGCCGTAGCCGATTCAGGACATTTCGTTTGACGCGGTAGACATCCTGGATATCGGGGAAGTAGCTTGGGTATCGTGCATGGATCTGCCGTGGCTTGAGGCCGAGAATGAAATAGCATTGGAGGAGCAGCACCTCGTCGTCGTTGTACGTCTGGGAGTACACGCGGCGCCAGAACTGCTGTTGCTCCTCCCGTTCTACGACCTCACGCTCCACTATCTGGCTACTGGCAAAGGGGGTCACGTCATCGATCGGGGTTAGGATTTTCTCCCGCACGTGAAGGCGGAGCGAGTCGGTGATGACACTGGTGCAGCAGGTGCGAAGGTAGTGCAGGATAGAGGGGAGGGAGTGAAAATGGCTAAATGTCTTCCGTTTTGCGGTAGCATGCCAGAACTTCTCAAAGCTCAGCGTCTCCAACTCATCGAGCGGCACGTCCAAGCTCTCAAAACCGCCGCATTGTCGGAGCCAACCACGGACCAAACTGCCGTAAAGCTCGAAGAGGATCTGCCATGCATGATCGCTCTCCAGAGCCAGCGCACGGTGAAACATTTCCCAACAATAGGAACTGTCACTCTCCTCATTACGAAAGAACTTACTTGTTTCTTTCCTACAGGTATCCGCTAGATCAGCAGTATCCATCCACTCAAGCGAGGATGCCATAGTAGAGCCTCCACTTACAGATAAGGGCTAACTTGGGCCAGTATAGGGGTCGTGGAGTGCCCGTGTCTATTAAACTCTGTTCCTATTTATTCGGAGCTGTAGGAGCTGTAGGAGCTTCGACTTTACCACTTCTGTTCGTCAAATCTCACTAGGAGGGAAAAAACGTCTTACAGTAACTCTTTGATCCGCTCGGCTGCGCTACGTGTCATACCGGGGACTGCGGCAAGTTGGTCGAGCGAGGCCGCGCGAATCGCGTCGAGGGAGCCAAAGGTTTTGAGGAGTCGAGCCCGGCGCTTGGGGCCGATGCCGGGGATCTCTTCGAGGCTGCTAGCGAGGCCTCGCTTGCGGCGCAGCTGGCGATGGTAGCTCACGGCGAAACGGTGCGCTTCGTCCCGGACCCGTTGCAGGAGCTGGAGGGCAGCGCTGCCGGGCTCCAGACGAATTGGTTCTCTGACGCCCGGCATGAAAATCTCCTCCTCGCGCTTGGCGAGGCCGATCGCAGGCACCACATCCCCCAGGTCGAACTCTTGGATCACCTCCCAGGCGGCGTTGAGTTGTCCCTTGCCACCATCGATGACGACGAGATTGGGGAGGATTCCCCACTTGTTACCACCGGGCGTCCGTTGTGCCTCATGCCAACGCGAGAAGCGACGGTAGAGCACCTCACGCATGTTCGCGACATCGTCGTTCTTGTCCTCGCTAATCTTGAACTTCCGGTAGTCGCTCTTCCGCGGCACGCCCTTATCGAAGACGACCATCGACCCGACGACGTTCGTGCCTTGCGCGTGGGAAATATCGTAACATTCGATGCGCACCGGCGGCTCCGCAAGATTGAGCACCTCCTGCAGGTCGGCGATCGCGTCGCTCTGACGGTGCGCCTCGCTTTGCCACTGCGCGCGAAGGGCAGAGAGGGTCTCGACGGCATTTGCGTGGGCGAGCTCTACAAGCTCTTTCTTATTGCCACGCTTCGGCACATGGAGCACCACATCCGCGCCGCGCTTGGAACGAAGCCACTGTTGAATGATCCGCCCCTCGTCCACATTCTGCTCGAGCAGGATCTCGGGGGGTACATTGATCGCGTCGTCGTAGAACTGCTGTAGGAACTGTTCCATGATCTCTTCGGTATCGGCCTCGTCCGTCCCTTCCAGCACGATGTACTCCCGACCGATCAGCTTGCCGCTACGGATATAGAAGATCTGCACGCAGGCATCGCCATCTTCACGCGCGAAGGCGACCACATCCTGATCGCCCCCCGTCGTGGAGATGATATTCTGCTTCTCAGCAACTTTCTCCAGCGCGACGAGTTGGTCACGCAGCGCGGCGGCACGCTCGAATTCCAGATTCTCTGATGCCTCCATCATCTCGGCACGAAGCTGCTCGAGCGTCTCCTCCGTGCCCTTCCCTTCCAGGAAATCCATCAACCCCTGGATGGTGTCACGGTACTCCTCCTTTGTCTGTGCTCCGATACAGGGCCCGCCACAGAGCTTGATATGGTAGTAGAGGCAGGCACGCTCATCCTCGCCCGTGATGGTACGGTTACAGGTCAGGTAAGGGAAACGCTTGCGGAGGAGCTCCAGGGTCTCGCGCACGGCCCAGGCGCTGGAGAAAGGACCAAAGTATTGGTTGCCATCCCGTTTCACCTGACGCGTGAAGAAGACCTTGGGGAACTCCTCTTTCCACGTTACTTTGATATATGGATACTTCTTGTCGTCTTTGAGCCGGATGTTGTATCGAGGCTTGTGCTGCTTGATCAGCTCATTTTCAAGCAGCAATGCCTCCAACTCAGAGTTGGTTGTGATCCAGTCGACCTTCTCGACCTGCGCCACAAGACGGCGTGTCTTTGATGAGTGCTGCGCTGAGGCGTGCCAGTAGCTGCGCACCCGGTTCCGCAGGACCTTTGCCTTGCCGATATACAAGACCTTGCCATCTTCGTCACGCATCAAGTAGACACCTGGCACCGCCGGCACCTGCTCCAACTGCTCGCTAATGTGCTCTGGCGTCTCCGCCATCCCACTCCTCCACTAAGACTTTATGACAAATGTTCCGATGGATTGTAGCGGCTTTAAACCGACCGACAAGCTGTATGGGAAGCAAGGACGCTCCCTCTACAACGTCACATCGCCAGAGAGCGGCTCGTTCCTGCGACGCCACCACCATCTCGCGATCAGGAGGAAGAGGAAGATGCCGACGACACCCATGACGAGGGGCACAACGATGGCGAGCAGAGAGGCAAAAAAGGAGATGACATCCTCGATGAACGATACGGCGGGGTTGCCAACCCCTGCGGTCGAGGCAGTGACGACGGGACGGGCGACGGTCTTCGTGGCATGAACGCTGCCCGCGGCGAGGAGACCGAGCACCACAGCTAGGGTCGGGTCGAGGAACGTGACGGCGCCCGTGTTGGCGGCGAAGAGAATGGCTCCCGCCGCTGGACGAATGACTGAGTGAATAACGTCGTTGACGGAATCGACCGCGGGGATCTTGTCCACAAGCATCTCGACCAGTAGCAGCACGGCGAGGGTCAGGAGCACCCATGGATTCTCCAGCGCCTCGAAGGGTCCACTCAAGGTGAGGAGATCGGTATAACGCGCCATCAATCCTGTGACTAGCAGGGGAATATACGCGTTCAAGCCCGCAGAGGAGGAGAGACCAAAGGCCGTAAACAGGTTCAACAGTGCGTCCACGTTTCTCCCTTTCAAGACTCTGTCGCTAGGCAGCTCACACGAACCACAGAGATGTCTTCCGGTGCGCCATCTTCATTGAAGCGCCTGTTTTAGAGTTTGCTACAATGCTACAAGCAGCAAATTGGGTACGGCTTCACATCGAGCACCCTGACTTCCAACGTGACTTCTATAACTCGCTCCCAATGGGCGTCTCGGTATCCAGGACATCGCCACCTCTTGAAATATCGAGAAGTTGTCCCAGGGCATGACCAGTCGCCAATTGGGACCAAGCTTGGCCGAGAACCGGGATAAAGCCGCCGATGACGTTGGCGATGATGATAACCAGCACGGCAAACCCGTACTGGCCCAGGTTGTTGCGGATGTAGGACCACAGTTGGCCGAACTGGAAGAAGTTCGCGAGGTTGCCTCGATCGGCGAAGCGCAGGAGGCCCGCATAGTAGGCCAGATAGAGCGGAATCTGGATCAGGATGATGAAGAAGACAAGGCAGCATATCACGAGCACTGCCCCCCCTCCAAGCTCGCCTGTCTGAGGATCGGACATGGCAATCGCAAAGAGGGCCATGCAGCATGCTAGCAGGACAGTGGGCAGGCTGTAGAACAGGAGGGCGACAGTCGCCACAAGCCCATCGGAAAGGTATTGACCCCAATCATCCCATCGCGGCAGTTCCGGTTCCTGGTTTCGCCCCACGCGCCGGATAACCTCAACGACGTACCCTTGCAGCAAGAACCACGGAACGATGAGCCAGGAAAAGAAGACCATTGCGGAGGCGATTAGGAACTTTCTAACCCAATCTTCCTCCTCAAACATAAAGGTCAGAGCACGACCAATATCTAACGAGCGATCATTCACAGCGCATTCTCCAGAGTTTCAGTTTGAACGAGGGAGTGTACAGGAACTATACGCACGAAACGGCGGAAGGTTGCTTCCGCCTCGTGACTTGGTGCCTTCGTGATGCTCGCAGGTCGTGCCGTATCTAATACTGTAGCAGACTCACGCCCGTCATCCGCTCTGGTTTTGGGAGGCCCATCATCTCGAGGATGGTCGGCGCGACGTCGCCCAGCTTGCCGCCATCACGGAGGCTTCCTTCGAAGTCGTCATCCACCAGAATACAGGGTACGGGGTTGGTAGTATGGGCAGTATGGGGACCACCCTTCTCATCAATCATCACCTCGCAGTTTCCATGGTCGGCCAGGACGATGGCACGTCCCCGCTTCTCGCGAAGTGCTGCCAGCACCTGCCCTAGCCCGTCGTCGATGGCCTCACAGGCGGCTACCGCGGCCTCGATGATCCCCGTGTGCCCTACCATGTCCGGGTTAGCGTAGTTGAGCAGGATGAAGTCGTCGTCGTGCTCGCGGATGCGGGCAACGACGCCCTCGGTGAGCTGCGGTGCGCTCATCTCTGGTTGGAGATCGTAAGTCGCCACCTTGGGTGAGGGAACGAGCAGACGCTCCTCACCCGGGTAGGGCTCCTCGCGGAACGCGTTGAAGAAGTAGGTGACATGGGGGTACTTTTCCGTCTCGGCGCTGTGGAACTGCGTCTTGCCGGCTTCCGATAGCACCTCAGCCAGGGGCCGGTCGATCTCTGGTAACTCGAACGCGAAGGGCGTGGGAAGGGCATCATCATACTGCATCATGGAAGCGTAATGCAGATCTTCCACCACGCGGCAACGCACAAATTCATCAAAGCCTTCCCGGATGAGAGCGTAGGTGAGTTGACGTACGCGGTCAGCCCGGAAGTTGAAGAAGAAGACCGCGTCTCCATCGCCAATTGGCCCAACGGGGTTGCCTGCCTCGTCGACGATCACGGTCGGCTTGATGAACTCGTCCGTCTCGCCCCGCTCGTACGCCGCCTCCACCGCCGACACGGCGTTCAGTGCTTGAAGCTCTGACTCACCGCAGACAATAGCGTCGTACGCCTTCTTGGTTCGGTCCCACCGCTTGTCTCGGTCCATCGCGTAGTAGCGCCCGCTAACGGTTGCGATAGCAGTGTTTGGGTACTCGTGCAGGCGTCCAGCCAATTCCTCCATGAATCGAACCGCTGTCGAGGGTCCAACATCGCGCCCATCCGTAAAGACATGAATGCGCACACGTGGAACATCGAGCGTCTGGGCCAGCTCCAGCAAGGCGTAGAAGTGGTTCAGGTCGCTATGGACGCCCCCATCGCTCACCAACCCCATGAGGTGGAGCGTCTCTGCCCCCTCGGTGAGACCGAATGCCTGCCGCAGCACCTCATTCTCGTAAAACTCGCCACTATCGATTAGGGACTGGATATAGGTTTGCTTCTGCATCACGACGCGGCCCGCGCCCAGGTTCATGTGACCGACCTCGCTGTTGCCGATCTGTCCCTCAGGCAGCCCCACCGCCAACCCAGAGGCTTTCAACTCGGTGTGGGGATAGTTCGCCCACAACCTATCGAACACTGGTGTTTCTGCGAGATAGGCCGCATTCCCTGGCCCAGGAGGTGCAATCCCCCAACCATCCAGAACAATCAATGCTACAGGTCCCATTTTCGCAACTCACTTTCCCAATAACCGAAGAGCTAACGTCCGAAGCTATGCTAACACGCCACGCCCCGCACAGCAAGCACTGTAGTGGTTGTTAACGAACAAGTTCTGTCAAGGGAAACAGCTGCCATAGCCGCGATGGGAGGTGTGGGAGCTAGACGTCGAGCATGGCCGATCGAGACTACCATCTTCCTTCAGCAGGTGAAAAGCGTGGCTGTGGTTATTGCGATTGTTAAGATGCTGGGTGGTAATAGGGATTAGTTGAAGAATGTTCCGAATGTTCCGAATCAGTTCCATCCAAATCGCTCTCCTCCGCTATCGTCATTCTTCGCGATCGAAATGGGTCCGCCGTGGATCGTACCGTCCGGCATCATCGCTCCGATTAACGACTTGACCTGGGCGAGTTGCGCGTCGGTTACCAGGGCACCTTTCAAATTGGCCCCCTGGAGGTCAGCGCCGTGCAGGCTTGCCAGTAGCAGATCGGCGCCGCGCAAATCCGTCCGGAGCAGGAGCGCCTCCCGCAAGGTGGCCCCGCGCAGATTTGCTCCACGCAGCTCGGCCTCGCTCAGGTCGGCCCCCTGTAGGTTGGTCAACCGCAGATCACCCTCGGCTAGATCCGCGCCCCGCAGATCCGCGCCCTGCAGATCCTGACCACGCAGGTTTGCCCGCGCCCTGCCCCTCACGCTCGCCCACTGCGACACCTTCGTCCCATCCAAGCCACTACCCATGTCGCGCGCACCATCAAAGGATATTTCACCCGGTCTGACTTCATAGAGCGTGCCATCAGGCAGACGCGCACCTACCAGGGACTTCGCCTCAGACAACTGGGCAGGGGCAACGTCCGCCCCCGTCAACACCGCGCCGGTCAGATCCGCACCGTGCAGCAGCGCCCCACTCAGATCGGCCCCTTGCAGATCCGCGTTCGTCAGATTGGTCTGAGTGAGATCCGCCCGGATAAAAGAAGCATCACGTAGATCTGCCCCGCTCAAATTCGTCCGACTCAAGTTCAGAAAACTCAAGTCGGCCCCCGCCATCTTCGCTTTACGTCGATTGAGATAGAGCTGAAAGAACTGCCGTCTGACTGCCAGATTGATCCTGACCCAAATGAGATAGATCCGGTACAATAATCGCCTCATCATCTCCGCTCCTCGCTTCCTCGCTCCTCAGGGAACAAAACACCGACGCCCACCGTTGTAAACACGAGTTCCCCTGTGCAGGGACAGGGAGGCTACAGCAGGAAGTGTTCCGGGCGCTTGCTTAGTCTCAGCCTTGAGCGTACCACGCCTCAAGCCACCTCCGTTGCCTCTACCGGTAACCCCTCCATCTCCATGATGATCAGGGCATTGGTCGTCGGACAGGGGCCGGGACGCAACGTGTAGTCGAAGACCATACGTCCGTCGATCACCTCCTCGCGGAAGTGGTAGTTGCGCACCTGTGGCATCTCCTCCGCTAGTTGGACCAGTTCGAGGTCGTGGGTGGAGAGGAGGCCGAGGCCGCGCTCCCCCGCGAGTGAGCGGATGTAGGCACGACTGCCGATGAGGCGCTCGCGGTTGTTCGTACCACGGAATATCTCGTCGATGAAGAAAAACAGCGGAAGCAGGTGCTCGTGCTTCAGCGCCGCCAGCAGCTTCTTCAGAGATTGAACCTCTGCATAGAAGTAGGAGATACCGTCGGTGACGGAATCGCTGACGCGGATGCAGGCAAAGAGACGCATCGGCGTCGTTTCGAGGCGCTGCGCGTCAACGGGACCGCCCGCATACGCCAGCGCCAGATTCATACCGACCGTCTTCAGAAACGAGCTCTTGCCCGCCATGTTCGAGCCGGTGATGATCGTGATCTCGCTCGGACCACAACTGCTGAAATCGTTGTGCACCTTCTGCTCGTCGGGAATCAATGGGTGACCGAGTTCCTCCCCTTGGAAGTAGGGAGACGCCGCATCGGCGCGCACTATTGGCAGGGTGTAGTGCGGGTTCAGGTAGGCCAGATTTGCCAGCGCCCCCAGCACCTCCAGATCAAACCACACATCCAGCCATGCCGGCAGCCGCTCTGCAACGGCCGCCCGGCTCACCTCTAATCGATAGGCAAAGTAAAAGTCCCAGGGCGCCAGCACGTTCAGCAGCAGATGGACCAACGGATTGCCCCGGACCCCTGTCGCGTTCACCACCCGTGCGATGCGCTTCATATACTCAGATGGACGATGGTCGGGATCAAGGAAGGGTGCGCAGAGCGCGCGCAGGTGCGGCGTGTTGCGGTAGGGGTAACGTTCCAACTGTTCAAAGACCGCGCGCAGCGGCTCGACCACCTCCCGCAGTTCCAACGCCTCATCGAAGAGGTGGGAAAAGTGACTCAGATTCATCACGAAAACGCCTCCGTAGAGGAGGCCCGTGATGATCCAGAGAGGCGGAAGCACCCCAAACAGGTCAAGCGCGAAGAGGAGCAGGTTTAGTGCGGCAAGCCCGCTCGCCAGGAGCAACCAGGCCCAGCGTGATGGGTCAGGTGCGTGCGACTCGAACCAGTCAAGCAGTTCCCTAGCCCTCCATTTCTCCATCTCACCCGTCGCCAGCTGTGCCTCTAACCGAAGGCGATCACGGAACGGTGCCAACGGGATCAGCTCGCGCACGACTGCTTGCCGTCTATCGAGCGCGTCCCGGTCGGGAACCGGGTCTGTCAACCATGCTCGCAGTCGCTCGCTGCCCTCAAGC
This sequence comes from Chloroflexota bacterium, assembly GCA_030863245.1. Classification (GTDB taxonomy): domain Bacteria; phylum Chloroflexota; class Anaerolineae; order Ardenticatenales; family Ardenticatenaceae; genus JALZCF01. The sequence goes on along the minus strand of JALZCF010000301.1, from coordinate 7,921 downwards.
GAGACTGTCGTATCGATCAGCCGATGTAATGAGCGCTCGCCGACGAGATCGAAATCTGCCTCGAACGGATGCTCGGCACGCGGGTGGAGGGCCGTCTCGGGAACAGCCGCCCAATCGAGCCGCATTCGTGCTACCTGCGCCACCTTGAGCCGACGCCAGATCCCATGCCGCACGATGCTTTGCTCCACCCGTCGATGCCGTGCCACCACGACGCCGAAGAGTAAGGCGAACGGCAAAAAGCCGAGCAGGAAGAAGAACGCCCCCTGCCAGAAGAAAAGCATCACGCTCACCCCGGCCCCTACCACGAAGAGCATGAGCCGTAACCATGAGTAGCGATCGCTAAGCGCATTCAACCGCACCAACCGTCGGTTGAGACGAGCGATCTGATTTTCTAGTGCCTGCAGGCGTTGTTCTTTCTTCATGAAACAATTCTAGCCACTGTATCAATTCAGTAGTCAGTAGTGAGTAGTCAGGAAAACAGAAAACCGGTATCTCGCTCGGGGACGGTAGCAGAAGACAGAGCTGCGACAAAAATCTCCTCGGTTCTCTTCCTTAATCCCGCTCCTGTGATACAATTCACACAGTCATGACTCAAAGGAGAGTGAAAAGATGAATTTCGCTTTGACCGACGAACAGAAAGCTATCAGGGAGCTGGCGCGCTCCTTCGCCCGTGAGAAGATCCTCCCGTACGCACGGGAGTGGGACATCCAGGAGAGCTTCCCTCGCGAGTTACTTTATGAGATGGGGGAGTTAGGATTCCTTGGAGTGCCTATTCCAGAGCGATACGGTGGGGCCGGCCTGGATTACATCTCCGAGGCCATCGTCTTCGAGGAGATCGGCTACGCCGATAGCTCCGTGCGCACCACCCTTAGCGTGCAGATGAGCCTCGTCGAGTTGACCATCCTGAATTGGGGTACGGAAGAGCAGAAGCAGCACTTCCTGCCCAGGCTCTGCTCAGGGGAATGGATCGGCTGCTTCGGCCTGACCGAGCCTAATGCTGGTTCCGATGCCGCAAACCAGCAGACCACTGCACGACGTGACGGCGATGAATGGGTACTGAACGGGCAGAAAGTTTGGATCTCCAACGGTGCTTGGGCAGATGTCGCTGTTATCTTCGCGCAGACAGAGCCCGGTAGCCGCCACGAGGGCATGGTCGCCTTCGCCATCGACACCAACCGCCCCGGCTTCGAGGCTCGCACGATGCACGGCAAACTGGGGCTTAAGGCAAGCAACACTGGTGAGCTCTTTTTCACTGACATGCGCGTCAAGGATTCCGAGCGACTGGGCGAGGTCGGCCAGGGCTTCAGAGTCGCCATGAGCGCGCTTGACAACGGGCGGATGGGCGTTGCCTCTGGCTGCGTCGGCATCGCGCAGCACGCCCTCGACGCCAGCGTGCAATATGCGCAGGAACGCGAGACCTTCGATAAGCCGATTGCCAACTACCAGCTTGTCCAGGCGATGCTGGCGGATATGTACGTCGAGACGGAAGCGGCGCGCATGCTCGTGTACCGGGCTGCGTGGACAAAGGATCAGGGCGAGAAAAGCACGATACCTGTCTCCGTGGCCAAATACTATGCGACGGAGATCGCCAAGCGAGCAGCCGACATGGCCATCCAGATCCATGGCGGCTACGGGTACTCCAATGAGTACGCCCCTGAACGTCTCTGGCGCGACGCCCGCGTAGGCTCCCTCTACGAAGGCACCAGCCAGATCCAGCAGCTCATCATCGGGCGCCATCTCACGGGTGTTAGCGCGTTCGAGTGAGAGCGATTAACCTACCGCGACCTCGAGGCCAGCCACTCGGGGAGATCGTGGATCGTTGGGATGCGCGGCACGTCCCAGTCTAGGAAGAGATCGTCGGGATCGATGAGGATGGCATCCCAGCCGGCGGCGTGGGCGCCAAGAATGTCGGCGTAGGGGTTGTCGCCGACGTGGAGCGCACGATCGGCGGAGACACCAAAACGGTCGGCAATGTGGTGGTAGACATCTGGCTCTGGTTTCGGCTTGCCCACGGTCTCTCGCGTGCCGATAAACTCGAAGGGCTCGATCATGCCCCATTCCACGCCGAACTCCAATATGTTTTCATCGCGATTCGTGAGCATCGCCAGCCGGTAGCCCTCCTCGCGTAGTGAATCGAGTAGCTCATGGATGCCATGCTCGTAGAGGTAGATGATCTCTAGCTCCTGCATACGCTCCCTCAGGGCGGCCAGCGCTGCCTCGAGATCGCCCTCCGCCCTTAGAACATCCAGAAAGCGCTGGTTCGCCACCGTCCAGAACCCTTCCTCGCCGTGCGCCTCCCAATCCGCGCGGGATTGACCGCTACCATAGTAATCGTGTACGAAACGTGCGAGGTGGCGCTCACGATCATCAGGCCAGCTTAGACCAAGAGCTCGGCACTGCTCGAGAAAGAGATCCTGATAATTGTTGTGCAGGAGCACACCATCGAAGTCGAACGTGATCAGATCGAAAGGGCGTGCCACTTCACCATCTCCTCCTCATATCGTAGGGCACGTGGATCCTCGCCGAAGCGCCACTCACCCTTGTACATCATCTGCTTCACTCGTTGTGCACACTCCCAGGCATGTTGGATAAGTGCGTGTGGGTATTCCATTTGTACGGCGTGCCGCTCAAATTCATCTGTGTCAGCAATGTGAATACCATGCTCATGATGCCACACCACATCAAGGTCCAGATCGTGAAAACGTAACGTGCCAGCCTCCAAACGCGGCGGTGTGATGATGTTGCAGTACCACTCCAACCACCTTCCACTCTCTTTGAACACCAACAGCGCATCCCACCATCGTTCGCGCCAATGCCAGCGAAGGTAGGGGTGGAGATTTAGCCAGGCACCTTTGTGGGTCTCGACCGCGTGGCCCGTAGGTGTGAAAGTAAGCCATCCCCATTCGGCTTCCTCCAACAGAAAGGCCTCATATCGCCAATGGAGCGACTCATCATACTTCGTCGATAGAATTGTGATCGGTTTCATGCAGCCATTTTAGCATGGCCCCTCGGGTTTGCCAGTCGGCCAAATTCGCGTATAATAAGGGCAGAAATCGAAACTGGGAGCCCGAAGTGCGCCCCAGTTTCTTCTTTTTTGTTGACCGTAGGGGGTTTTATGAAGAGTATTACGGACGAGCCAACACTGCTCACTACTGAAGGGAAGAAGAAACTCGAAGAGGAACTGGCCTATCTAAGAGAGGAGAAGCGTCCCCAGGTGGCCGAGCGTATTCGGCAGGCCAAAGAGGAGGGTGACCTGCGTGAGAATGCGGAGTACGATGATGCAAAGCTCGAACAGGGCTTTGTTGAGGGGCGGATCCGCGAACTCGAGTATCTTCTCAAGAATGTACAGATCATTGAATCGAATGGCGGCAGTACAGTCAGTGTTGGCAGCACCGTAACCATCCGCGAGGAGGGCACGGATTATGATGAGACCTATACGTTGGTGGGTGCCACCGAGGCGAATCCCTCCAATGGTCGCATCTCCAACGAGTCTCCTCTAGGCCGCGCGCTGCTTGGTAAGAAAAAGGGCGCGCAGGTGAATGTAGACACCCCGGGTGGGGAGGTTGTTTTCAACATTGTGAATGTACAGTAGCTTGGCAGAACCACTTGCCGACAGATACACGAGCATAACAGTAATAGAAAGGCACGAGGGCGGCTCGTGCCTTTTTGTTTGCATAGATGACGAGCGTGTGTTACAAAGTGATTATGAAAAAATTGTAATAAAAGAGCACGTAAGGTTCAACAGTTCTCATCACTTTGTCCTCTCTCAGTCTTGGAAAAAGCCGATTTACATGAGTGATCCCTTATCCATTCGTATCCGTCCCCTCACATCCGCCGACGAGTCCCTTCTGTGGACGATGGTCTATCATGCGATCTACCTTCCAGAGAATGCTGTCCCGCTGCCGTTAGAGGTCGTGCACCATCCGAAGATAGCGAAATATGTGGAAGATTGGGGCCGTACGGATGATGTTGGCTTTGTTGCGGTCGATACAACGGTCGGACAGCCAATTGGCGCCGCTTGGGCTCGCCTCTTGAAGGGTGAGGAAGGGGGCTACGGCTATGTAAATGACGAGACACCCGAGTTGACCGTCGCCCTTCTTCCGGGTTATCGAGGTCAAGGCATTGGTAGCGAACTAATGATTCGTCTACTTGATGCCGCAAGAGAGCGCTATCCGGCCATCTCCCTCAGCGTATCGCCAGAAAATCCTGCCCTACGTCTGTACCGACGGCTAGGCTTCGAGGTTGTCGGTCGTTCCGGAACCTCCCTGACAATGGTGAAACGCTGGGGGGAGCGAAACAGCGGGTAGCAGGGGCGCGCGATAGGCTCGGCGTGAAGTGATAGACTCCTGTCACAATCTGCCTCGTCAGGAATGCTAGAGTCTAAAGGAGAGGTATTAATGGCAGCGGCCACGGCGTCCCCCACCCTTCCCGTCTCGTTGGCTGGTAAGTGGCGCAATCTGGGGCTCCTCGCTTTGGCGGAATTGTTAGCGATGGCGCTGTGGTTCTCAGCCTCCGCCGTGGTGCCGCAGCTCACCACCGAGTGGGGGTTGAGTGGCGGCGAGCAGTCGTGGATGACGATGAGCGTGCAGATTGGCTTCGTCGTCGGAGCGCTGGTGAGTGCCATTCTTAATCTTGCTGACCGCATTTCGGCACGCCATCTTTTCGCCGCGAGCGCGCTAGCCGGTGCCCTGTTCAATGGAGCAATTCCCCTGTTCGATAGTGGTCCGGGACCAACTATCGTGTTACGTTTCCTGACTGGGGTTTCACTCGCGGGGGTTTATCCGCCTGGAATGAAGTTGATGGCCACGTGGTGCAGAGAGGATCGGGGGTTGGGCATTGGTATCCTGGTGGGTGCACTGACGGCGGGCTCCGCCTTGCCTCACCTGCTGAATGCGCTTCCAATCTTTGGAGAAGGGGGCATGCCGCCATGGCGCCCCGTACTCTTGGCGTCCTCTGGGATGGCGCTAGTCGCCGCACTCATTGCGGGCTTGTGGGTGAACAACGGCCCCTTTCTGAGCCAGGCTGCACCCTTCGACTGGCGCTTCGCGCTCCGCGCGCTCTCCTATAAGCCCACACGGCTCGCTAACTTCGGTTACCTGGGACATATGTGGGAGCTCTACGCTATGTGGGCGTGGGCGCCTATCTTCCTGCTTGCCAGCTACGAAGCAGCTGGATGGAGCACACAGAGCGCTCGCCTCGCGGGATTCGGGGTCATCGCAGTCGGGGCAGTCGGGTGCGTGTTGGCGGGTGCCGTGGCAGACCAACTCGGGCGCACGACCGTCACCACGTGGAGTCTCCTGGTCTCTGGTGCCTGCGCGCTCCTTGTTGGCTTCTTTATAGAACGCCCTGGCGTGCTGACAGCGCTCTGCTTCGTTTGGGGTCTCGCCGTCGTCTCTGACAGTGCCCAATTCAGCGCCGCCGTTAGTGAGCTATCCGACTCCCGCTACGTCGGCACCGCCCTCACCATCCAGACGAGCCTCGGCTTCCTGCTCACCCTCTTCACCATCCGCCTCGTCCCACTGCTCGTGCCCTATCTCGGTTGGGAGCGGGTCTTTACCATCCTAGCCCTTGGCCCTGCCTTTGGCATTTGGAGCATGCTTCGACTCCGAACGCTTCCGGCCGCCTCACGGATGGCTTCAGGTAACCGGTAAGGGCAGCCGTCAGCCCTGATCCATCAATTCCCTAGCCCGCTCCAACCGCACTTCGCCTTCCTGCACGAGTTGTCGGGCGATACGCTCGACGTCCTTTCCAGTGGCACCGGCCGCGATGGCAACCTGGCGGGCGTGGAGGGCCATGTGGCCGCGCTGGATGCCTTCAGTGGCAAGGGCGCGGAGGGCGGCGAAGTTCTGCGCGAGTCCTACAGCTGCCATAATCTGCGCGAGCTCCCCCGCCTGCTCGATCCCTAGGATTTTGAGCGCAACCTGTGCCACTGGGTGGGAGCGGGTCGTGCCGCCGACAACGCCGACAGCCAGTGGCAGCTCGATGGAGCCAATGAGGTTGCCATCGGGGTCCTTACGGAAGTGGGTGAGAGAGGTGTAGCGTCCACTACGGGCAGCGTAGGCATGCGCACCCGCCTCGATGCCACGCCAATCGTTGCCTGTGGCGACGGCCACCGCGTCGATACCGTTCAGAACGCCCTTGTTGTGCGTTGCAGCTCGGTAGGGGTCGGCCGCGGCGAAGGCCCAGGCCTCTAGGATGCCCTGCACGACATCCTCTCCCGCGTACTCCCCCTTCGCTAGCGCCTCCTTCCTCCACACCGCTTCCGCGCGTGCCAGACGGCGGTCCGCTAAGTTGGAGAGAATGCGCAGGTTCACCCGCCCGCCGGTCAGTTCCTCGATGCGCGGCGCTAGGGCCTCGGCGGTGGTGTTGATGGCGTTGGCCCCCATCGCATCGCGCGTGTCGAGCAGTAGATGGACGACGAGCATCGGTCCGACGGGTGTCTCCGGCAGGCGGCGCACCTCGATCCCCCTCGCGCCACCGCCAAGCTGGACGATGGTGCGGTGGAGCTCGTTCGCCCGCTCTAGCAACTCCTCCGATGCCGCCAGGATCGCCTGCTCTGCCACCTTCGGGTCGAGCACGTCCAGCACCTGGATCTGCCCGATCATGATGGGCGGATCGGCATCCGTCACGAAGCCCCACGGACGCGCCAGCTTCGCGGCGAAGGAGCAGGCTGCCACGATGCTCGGCTCTTCCACCACCATCGGGATCACCTTCTCTTCCCCGTTGACGATGAAATTCACTGCTACCCCCATCGGCAGGGCATAACGCCCGATCACATTCTCGATCAGGTGATCCGCCATCTCCATATCCAGCGGTTCTACCAGATGCTGTTGCTCCTCCTCGCTCAGCCCTGTGAACGCCGCCATGCGCTCGCGTCGCTCCTGAACCGAGAGCTTATAGAACCCTTGGAAGGGAGAGTTACTCATAAACCCACCTCTGCCTACTGCTGCGTATCGCGACCCAGGATCATCAGGGCATGGGCAAGCCACTCGCCAGATCGTTCGAGCTTTTCGGCGGAGATGGTGTCGAGGGTATCGGCGGGGGTCCGCGAGGTGTCTTCCCAGCCATTCCAGTATAGGTAGATGGTAGGTGCTTCGCTGGTGCGCCCAGAGCCACCCCGTTCCTCGAACACGACGCTGACATCCATCGCTTCGGCAGCTCGCTGCGCATCCGTGTCCATACGGTGGGAAGCTGTCTCGAACACCTGTGCGAGTCGCAGGTTGCCACCGGCCTCGAAGAGCGGCCCACCACCCTCTCCCGCACCAAGCCCCCGTAGATGGATGACAGCCTCGATGTCGAAGGTCCCCGCAAACCCGTACTTGGCTTGGAGGAACTCCTCGACGTCGATTGGCTCGACCCACTCGCCGCCCTCCTGCCCCTCCCCGCTGTAGGCGATGAAGAGGAAGGTCTTGTATGGCTGGTAATCTGTTTCCTGCATCGTGTGGATCGCTTCAAGCATCACCGCTACGCCACTCGCGTTGTCGTTTGCGCCAGGATAGGGCCCGCCATCCGGGTTGGGGGGTGGATTGTCATATTGGGCCAACACGACAATCATCTGGTGGTCGAAGGCGTCAATGTCGCCCGGCAAGTGGCCGATGACGTGACGCACCGGTACCCGCTCCTGGATGCTCCCGTCGACGCTCATGGAGACCGTAGCATCGAGCGGTAAGGTATCTACGCTGTCTGTTTCGAGCGTGGCCTGCATGCGCCTTGCTTCCGCTAGGGAAGAGCCGACATTGTGAAGCAAACGATCAGCCGTCTCCTCGCTAATCCATAGAATAGGACGATCGCCTGCGGACTGGCGGCTGAACATCGGTCGTGCATTGGCATCGATGGAAGAGAGTGTGGCCGTACGACCGAGGCGTGCCGGATCATCGGTGACGACGAGGGCACCCGCATACGGCACGCTCCAGGTGTACTG
>JALZCF010000273.1 GCA_030863245.1 Chloroflexota bacterium | reverse complement strand
GTCAGCTGCTCGACTGATGGCATGTGCTTGGGATCCGGCAGAGTCAGGGGTGGTACTACGAAGACGTACTCGCCGGAGAGGTGTAGCCGTTCACGGCTAGTCGCCAGAACTTTGACACGTGGTGCGCTCGCAAGCACCGCTGTGATGAACAGCGCGACCTCCCCCAGCAAGTGCTCACAGTTGTCGAGCACGAGGAGAATCTCTTTCTCCTTGAGGTAACGTGGGAGTTGCGCTTGTGGTTCCTCCCAACCCTCGAACTGGAATCCCAGCGCTTTGGCAATCGTCGATAGCAGCGCATCCCGCGTGCGTACGCCGGCCAACTCCACTACATACACGCCATGGAGATAGTTTGGGATCTGCTCCTCTGCTGCGTGGAGGGCAAAGCGCGTCTTCCCGATCCCGCCCGGCCCTACGACCGTCAGCAAGCGGACCCTGGCGTCGTGCAGCAGCCGCCCGAGCTCAGCGAGCTCCTCGTGGCGGCCCACAAACGAGGTCAGTTGTGCCGGTAGGTTGTGGTTCGGCCCCTGCCGCATCGCCAGGATGCGCTCGTAGATCCGGCGCGTCTCCTCGTCCGGCTCGATGCCCAGCTCTTCCGCCAGGATACGCTGGCACGTCTTATACTGGGCGAGGGCCGCACTACGCTCGCCGCTTCGCGCCAGGATCTCCATCACCTGCCGGTGTGCCTCCTCCCGCCACGGCTCCAGCTCCAGTTGCCGCCAGGCATAGGCGCGCGCTTGCTCCCACCTGCCGTAGCGTTGATGGTAGCTGGCAAGGTGGTAGAGCAATTCCACCGTCTGGCGGTGCAACGATTCGCGCTTGAGTACGGCCCACTCGGTAAATCCCGAGCTGTCATCGAGAAAGAAACCTTCCAGCAAGTCACCGCGATAGAGATGGGCTGCTTCCTCCAAGTGGCGCATACAAGCGTGACAGCGGTCCAGCGAAGAATGAGGATGGCGCGTGCTTGTGTCGAACAGGTGGGTGAAGCGCGCCACGTCGAGCACGTAGTCGTCCGGCGGCACAAAGCGCACGCTCTCATGCGTAATCTGGAAGTAGTGCGGGTTGGCTCCCTGATCTCCAAGCGCCTCACGCAAGCGATGGAGCGAGACGCGGAGATTATTCTGCGCTTGCGTCTGCGGCACTTCAGGCCAAAACAAACCGGCCAGCGTATCACGGCGATGCGCACGATCAGCTTCCAGCGCCAGGTAGGCGAACAGCGCACGGATCTTATCGGAGCGGAAGGCGGTGACGGGCTGCCCATCCAGGAGCACGCGGAAGCTGCCGAAGAGCGAGAGCGCGAGCTGAGGCATGGCACCTCCGAAGTGAATTATGGTAGCTCCCATTATAGAGGGCCAGCCACGCGGATTCAAGTGCTTGGTAATGCTTTGGTAATGCAACGGTGTTAAGCTGAGATTACATACCAGAGACGCGAATCAGGGAAAGGGGGCAGCAACATCGATACGAGCCCGCTCACTCATTACGATCGAGAGTGCTGGAGTGCGGCGTATCGTTCCACCCCCATTCGGACGAAAGGAGGAATACTCATGTCTGGGAGGATCATGCAGCTCAATTTCAAGTTCAGCGTGTCAGGAGCCGAGTACGAACAGGCAGTCGGACCCCTTGCCGACCAGTTCGCGACGCTACCAGGTCTACGCTGGAAGATCTGGATGATCAACGAGGAGGAGCGGGAAGCAGGCGGAATCTATCTGTTTGAGGATGTGGCTTCCGTGCAGGCATTCCTCGAAGGACCACTCGCGGCGCAGGTCATAAGTCACCCAGCCTTGAGTGATTTTAGCGTGAAGCAGTTCGACGTGATGGAGGACCTAACTACCATCACGCGCGGTCCCGTAGCGGAACGGACCTCGGTCTAGCCGCCAACCTGCCTTCTCATGATCAGATGTTAAGTCTTCGTAGAGTGCAGGTTGCGGAGTGTAATCGCTTCGCACTTTACCCTGCTCTCTTTGGCATGGAGCAAGAAGCTGCAGCACGGGTGACAAGGTGGGTTCTGCCGCGTGCCTCATGTCCG
>JALZCF010000271.1 GCA_030863245.1 Chloroflexota bacterium | reverse complement strand
GCTTAGGACCTTATCACGATGGTCGACCTCACCAGCGATGACGTTAACCTCACACGTCCCACACAAGCCCTCTTCGCAGTCACTGGACACGTCGACACCAACGGCTCGGATGGCTTCAAGAAGCGTTTGATCCGCTGGTACCTGCACGGACAATTGACTGTCCTTCAGCTCAACCTCGAAGGGTACCTCGTTGTCCGGATCGAGCTGGGTTCCGGTGGCCGAGAAGTGCTCGACGTGCAAGCGCTCGGGTTGCTCCTGCATGATCTGATCAAGGGCTTGGAGCAGACGCTCCGGCCCGCAGGCATAGATTTGTGTATCGCCGGGAGCGCTCCTGACTACGGCATTCAGATCGAGCTGCTGGCTCTCTGCTTTCGCATAGAGGTGCAGGCGATCGCCATGGTCGAGCCGCAGCCGCTCAATGAAGGCCATGGTGACCAGTGATCGGCCGGCATAATGGATCGTGTAATCCTTACCGAGGTGTTTCAGGCGGTCGGCCATGGCTATGATCGGCGTGATACCGATGCCACCGGCAACCAACACATAGTGTTCGGCACTTTCGTCAAGTCGGAAGTGGTTCTTGGGGCCGCGAATGCGGATCATGGCGCCAGGGGAAATGGTGTGGTGAATGTAGGTTGATCCACCACGTCCGGCCTCATCCTTCAGGATCGCGATCTGCAACCGTGAGGGGTCCTCTCTGCCTCCGCAGAGCGAGTACTTGCGTGCATAGTTCCCGACCATCACATCAATATGCGCGCCTGGCGTCCAACGGGGCAGAGGACGTCCATGCGGCTCCTCAAGGGTGAGGCGAATGACACCGTCGGCCTCTCGGTGCACTTCGGCAACACGCACTTGGCGTGCGAGACCGTGCTTTGCTGGTGCCCCGATCTCGAATGCGGCATGCCCTTTGAGAATGGTCGGGTCGCGACGCTCTGGATTCCGGTTCGCGTCCCAACGCACATAGAGGTGATCCGGGCCGCGGAAGGACGTGTTCGGCAGGTACGTGAAGGTCTGGTCGGGAACCAACTCCATGTGCGGCAGCCGCTTTGTGAGCTCCTCCAGGAAGATACGCATTTCCATACGGGCGATATTCTTGCCCATGCACTGGTGGCTGCCGTAGCCGAACGTCAGATGATCTGTGGTGTTGTCACGGTAGATGTCCAGATCGTCGGGGTTCTCGAACTGGCGCTCGTCATGGTTGGCCGAAGCGGTGACGATCAGGAGCTTCGCGCCTTGCGGGACCGCCACATCGCCAATGCGGGTGTCAGCTGTTACCAGACGCCGCCACGCAACAACCGATCCAGCGTGGCGCAGGCACTCCTCGACGGCGTTTGGGATAAGAGAGGGATTGGCGCAGATCTCGTCCCAAGCGTCTCGGTTCTGCAGCAACAAGCGCAGTGCGTTCGCCGAAGCGTGAGCCGTCGTTTCATGCGCAGCGACGATAATCGCCATCATCATCGAGTGCAGATAGGAGTCCGTAACGACGTCGGGCAGGTCCATCTGGCGGCGGATCGCGTACTGCATCCAGCCGTGCCCGGACGGATCGGCGCGCATCTTGTCGAGCACACCGCCGGCAAATTGCCAGAATTTGCCCACGGCTTCCGCGACGGCGAGTTGCTGTTCGCGGGTTGGCTTTCCCCAAGTGTTGACTGTGTGCGCGATGGAGTACTCGCGCAGTTTGGCCATGTCCTCCTCAGGAACGCCGAGGAAGTGGAGAGCCACAGTGAGGGGGATCTCCCATAGCATCTCGTCAACGAGATCGGCTTCACCCTTATCGATGAAGCGATCCACGTATTCTCGCGTGAGGCGGCGGACCATGGGCTCATGACGGATAAGCTCGTCAGGAACGAACGAGTGCATGAGCGCGCGTCGGCGCTCCATGTGTACCGGCTCGTCCTCGTTCACGAGGGTGCGGTTCATGGCGTAGCCGTAGCGGGCCAGGATAGCATTGGCCTCGGGAGAGTTCGGCGTCATCTTCTCAAGAGCAATCGAGGGCGAGAACGTGATGTTGTCGCGGAAGACCGTCTTCACGTCTTCGTACCGGCTGACAACCCAATAGCCGAGCTTTGGACTGAAGAAGACAGGCTCCTGAGCTCGAGACCAGCGCAGCGCCTCTGCCGGGTCGACTTGGTAGGGTCCCTCAAAGGCATCAAAGGCCGCCGCGCAGGCCGAAATTGCACGCCCCGTCGGGTCAAGCTGAGTTGTGGTTACGCTCTCGCCCGAGTGCTGGAAAGGGCAGCGAGCCGCTGATGATTGCAGATCCTGCAGCGCCTGAGAGGCCATTTCGTTCCCTCCAATTTACTATTATCGCACATTGTGTCGCTAAATATGTTAAAGATACGAGAACGACCAATGAAGTCAACAGGCTGACCGGTGTAGCGC
>JALZCF010000245.1 GCA_030863245.1 Chloroflexota bacterium | reverse complement strand
TCGCCACCGCCGTGCGCGACACGGCCATAGCGAGCGGCGTGGCGCACCTCAAACGTGTTCCCGCGGGGCTGTAAGTGAAGCAGGAACGGAACGCCGATCCTCCATCATCCGCTAGGTGTTGGGGGCTGCCCAGCAACCCGACAGGTGTTGAAAAAGTTCGTGTGCCTCTCCTTGCCCAACCTTTCTCACACCATTCACCTGAGGAGCAATGAAAGATGCACATTATTGATTCACATACCCACGTTGATGAGTATGGGGCTTTTGGGTGGTTCGATCCGCCCGAGGCGATCATCGAATTGATTGACGAAGCGGGCATCGAGCAAGCCGTCGTCATGACTTATGCAGACGCTCCTGTTCTTAAACCCGACGCGCTGCAGTACCTTCACGATGCCTGCAAAAAGTACCCGAATCGTCTGATCCCATACGCGCGTATCAACCCGCACGCCGACAATGCGGCTCTTTTGGTGGAAGAAGCGATCGTGGACCTGAGAATGAAAGGGCTTAAAATTCACCAGGAGAGCGTTACCGCAAGCGCGCATCACAGATCGGTCGTAAGGTTGGTCAAAAAAGCGGCCGAATTCAACGCCCCGGTTCTCTTTCATTCCGGCGATGAACCTCTCAGCCTGCCGCAGCAATTCGCAAAATTAGCCGAAGAAGCACCCGAAGCGACGATCATTTTGGCCCATATGGGCGGCTACCATCATACCGATGATGCTATTCGGGTCTGCGAGAAGTACGACAATTTGCTGGTGGACACCTCCGCGTGCCCGTACCCGCACAAGATAAAGGAAGCGATCGAGAGATTGGGCGCGCATCGCGTCCTGTTCGGGAGTGACGGTCCCGGCTGTAACCCTAAGCTGGAGTTGCAGAAAATAAGGCGCCTCGGTCTCTCGGAGAACGAGCAGCGGCTGGTGCTGCACGACAACATCGGCTCAATCCTGGAAAGGGTCGAACACAAGGCTTTGGGGGGCGGATCACGTTGATCGTAGACGGCCTTACGATGGTTGGGTCCTCAATTAACGGTTACCAGCTCGGGGTGGAGGAGTTGTTGGCCTCAATGGATTCCAACGGTATCGACAAGGGCGTGATCGTGCCCGTTCAACCGAAGAGCTACCGCCTTGAGCCTGAGAACGAAAGGATCGCCGTCGCGCAGGCACGCTACTCCAACCGTCTCATCGGTTTCTGCCGGGTCGACCCCCGGCAAGGGGAGGACGCCGTCACCGAGCTTCGCCGCTCGGTGTTGCGTCTCAAGCTCAAGGGTTTATTCCTGCACCCGATGGAGGAAGGGTATACGATCAACGACCCGCCCGCCGTCCGTTTGGTGAGGGAGGCAGGGTCTCTTGGCGTGCCGGTCGTCGTCGCGGCCGGCTATCCTTGGGTGGCTCACGCTCAGCAGATCCGTTTCGTCGCGGAACAGGCAGAACGAACTACGATTGTCATGAGCCACGGCGGCCAGATCAACATCAGCGGGCTGGCGCAAGCGGACGCCTTCCTGGCAATGGAGACGTGCGACAACCTTTACGTAGGGACCAATGGGGTATACCGGCAGGATTTCCTGGAGGAGTGCGTCGAAGTGTTCGGTCCGGAACGGGTCCTCTTTACCAGCATGGCCCCGGTGTTCGACCAGGGATTCGAGCTAGATCGCGTCCGCTCGATCAAGATGGAAGAATCTGATCGACAACATGTGCTGGGGACAAACATGGTTCGCATCCTGAAAGAAGGCGCCAAGGGTCGCATGTGATAAAGTCTCAGGCTTCCTTCTTTTCGCGCTTCTTTATGTCCAACCAAGCGTAGTTGAGGCGGGAGGCAGTGTCCCGTCAAGTGAAGACTACCGTGCGTGCTCCGTCGACGAGCACGCGATCCTCCAGATGCCAGCGGAGGGCGCGGGCCAGCACGCGCCGCTCGACGTCCCGGCCAATGCGGACCATGTCTTCTGCCGTGTCCCAGCGCGTGACGTGGGCGACGTCCTGGCTGTTTATGGGTCCGGCGTCCAGCTCCTCCGTCACGTAGTGGGCGGTGGCGCCGATGATCTTCACTCCCCGCTCATGAGCCCAATGGTACGGATTGGCGCCGACGAAGGCCGGCAGGAAGGAGTGGTGGATGTTAATGATCCTGTCCGGGTAGTGACAATGCCCAGAAGCGCCCACTGCGACTCGTACAGCTCTGTCGGGGATGCAGCTGTAACTTGCTCATCAACCTTGCGCAGCTGGCGAAAAACTCTTCAAGAGCAGCGGCCTCCTCCCGAGCTCATATGGCGCAGTCCTGCGTTTCGATATGGCCTGTTCTTCTGATGGCATGTGGGCATCTTAGTACAGGCAGGGCTACCCTCAACGTATGATGATGAGGAGGATTATCCATGCACCTGGCGAGCGACTACATCCATCCTACCCCGCACGGAGGGCGCTGCCGCATTCGCCTCTACCTGCCAGAGGAGGAGGACCACGACGCGGTGGTAGTTATCTGCACCGAGCTGGCCAACAATCCCGGTGCGTCCGTTACCAACGCCGTCA
>JALZCF010000223.1 GCA_030863245.1 Chloroflexota bacterium | reverse complement strand
GCGCTACCATCTTCGCTAACGGCATGATCTTCAACCTGGGTCTGCAGGTTAGCGACCTGATGCATCCCTGGACGCTCGCACTCTGGGTCTGGGGGACCGTCATCATGAACGGGTACTTGTTGGCGCTCTTGCTGCACTTCTCACTCATTTTCCCCCGACGGCACCAACTTCTGGTTCGTTACCCCATCCTGCCAGTGCTCGTGTACTCCGGCATGTGGGTCGTGTATGCTGGTTTCCTGGCGCTGCGATGGTCGTCAGCCCCCTCACTCACGGCGCGGTTGCTCCTGCTCACGCAGGGCACCACCATCGTGATGGTCGTCTACTTTCTGTTTGTGCTGGCCACCTGGCTTTCCAGCTACCGTACAAGTCATAACGCGCTGGAGCGCCGCCAGCTACGTTGGGTTACGTGGGGAACAACCGTGGCCCTGGTCCCCTACATGGCGCTCGCGTTGATCCCGTCCCTCTTTGGACGCGGCGTTCCCCTTGGCGCCAATTTCTCTGTGGTGGGCCTGTTCCTATGCACGGTACCAACCACGTTCACCGTTGCCATCCTGCGGGCGAACCTCTTTGATATCGACCGGATCATTAACCGCACGCTCGTTTACACGGCACTCACTGCCTCACTCGTGCTTGTGTACTTGAGCAGCGTCATACTACTTGAGACGGTATTCCGTACCCTGACCGACCAGAGCTCTCAGATTACGATCGTTACCTCAACGCTCGGGATTGCCGCGCTGTTCAACCCGTTGCGCCACCGTATTCAGGAGTTCATCGACCAGCGCTTCTACCGCCGCAAATACGATGCACAGCAGGTGCTTGCCGCCTTCGGCCAGACAGTGCGTGACGAGGTGGACCTGGAGCGGCTGACGGGGGAACTGCTGGCGGTGATTGAGGAGACCATGCAACCTGCACATGTATCCTTATGGCTGCGAGAGCCGCCGAGTGGATCGAGCTTTCCACGCTCCACTAGCGGGCTGTGACGTTTTCAAGACGTTTTCAAGACGCTGCCTTTGTATAATGGAATCATACTCATCAATCAGGAAAGGAACACCGTACCGGTGAGGAGAAGTATAACGATGGAACTTACATATGGCATGGCTCAACGGGTGAGGCTCGCAACCTTTAGCTGGCTCATCCTACTACAGGTCGCAGCACTGGCCGATCTCGTCGTGCTACTCAGCATGACGATCGTGAATCAGGATGTGCTGGCGATCGTGCTGGCTGGTCTGATCCTGATCGGCATTGGGTTGCTGGGCTTCCGGGGCGGTATGGCAGGCGTGGTTCTCTTGGCGGGTATATTCTTCGACATCGCCATCTACACCGTGGCAGGCGCGTATATGAACGTACTTCACGGTGCGGGAGTGCACGCCCTGTTCTTCCCCGCCTTCCTAGCAGTCGCATCCGTCACCGGTTTCATCGCCGCCGTCGCCGCAGTGATCGGGCGGCGAAATCCGAGGGCCGGTTATCGAGCGGCACCTATCGTGGGACAGGCAGCCATTGGGCTGCTTGTGCTCACGCTGGGGGCGGGGCTGGTAACCGCTGACGGCAGGCAAGGGGTATTGCTGCCGAGTGATATCACGCTCGGGAGTGCCAACATGGCCTACTCCCAGGATGAGTTGGTGGTAGACGAGGGCGAGGTGACCCTCACGCTCTCTAACAAGGATCTCTTCTGGCACACCTTCACGGTAGATGCCCTCGACGTCGACCTGCGAGTTCCAGAGAACGGCACGCGGCAGGTGACCTTCACGGCGCCTCCTGGAACGTACGAGTTCTACTGCGCCATCCCTGGACACACACTCGTCGGCATGCGTGGCACCCTCGTGGTTCGTCCAGCCGAGAGCGCTCAGTAAGAATCAAGTGCGGAGTGCGGAGTGCGGAATGCGGAATACGGAGTGCGGAGTGATTCAACGGCAGAGTGGAGAGTGGAGTTCGTTCCTGAAGAGCGGGCTTCCTGAAGTAGGGGATAATCAACGAGGCTAGGGGCAGATATAAGGTCTGCCCCTACTGTGCGATAATCCTGGTGAGGACGCGGTTTTCAAGACGCTTTTTGTGACGTTTTCAAGACGCTCGTGTGCTATAATTGCACCAGATTGGAGGTCAAATGACGATACGAATAGTTAATTTTTGGAATACTCGCGCTCGTCGGCGTTCGGAGGAAGAGGAAACGATCGTGGTGCAGCCGGTAGAGCGTCCGCGCGTCCCGGCGCCTCAGGTGGAGATCACGCCGAACGATCCGATTCTGCTGTACTTCCAGAATTCGACAGGCGCGGTGGATCTGGAGACGCTCAAGCTAGACTCTCCCGCGCTACAGCGGATGAGAGCGGCAGGCGTGAGATTAGTGCTTCCCCTTGTGAGCCAGGGCGAGCTAATTGGTCTGGTCAACCTGGGCGATCGTCTCAGTGAGCAGGATTATTCGAGCGATGACCGGCGGCTGCTGGGCGACCTCGGCACGCAGGCGGCGCCGGCCGTCCGGGTGGCGCAGTTGGCCCTTCAGCAGCAGATAGAGGCGCGCGAGCGGGAGCGTATCCAGCAGGAGCTGAAGGTTGCTCGGTTGATCCAGCAGACGCTCCTGCCAAAAGAGATCCCGCAGTTGGGTGGCTGGCAGATGGCGGCCTACTATCAACCGGCCCGCGCTGTAGGGGGCGATTTCTACGATTTCTTTACGCTCTCAGATGGCCGCCAGGGCATCATCATTGGGGATGTTACGGATAAGGGGGTGCCGGCAGCGCTCGTGATGGCTACCACCCGTGCTATCCTACGCGGCGCAAGCCAGCGGTTCACTTCCCCAGGAGAGGTGTTGGAGCGTGCCAACGACCTGCTCTACCCGGACATTCCCGCCAAGATGTTCGTCACTTGCCTCTGCGCCATTCTCGATCCAGATACAGGGCGGCTCAGCTATGCCAACGCTGGCCATGACTTGCCCTATCGGCGGACGGCAGACGGGGTGGAGGAACTCCGTGCGCGAGGCATGCCGCTTGGCCTGATGCCCGGGATGTCATACGAGGAGAAGGAACTGGTGTTGGAGCCGGGCGAGAGTGTGCTGTTTTATAGTGATGGGCTGGTGGAGGCGCACGCTCCCGATCGCGAGATGTTTGGCTTCCCGCGCCTACAGACATTGATGCGGCATCACCCAGGTGGCGAGGCGCTCATTGAATTCCTACTCGGGGAATTGGGCGCTTTCACCGGCGAGGAGTGGGAGCAGGAAGACGATGTGACGATGGTAACGCTCCAGCGGGAGGCCACGTCGACCCGCGCCACGTCACATAACCAGGAGGAGAGTCGTCAAGTGATAGTGGAGACTATGTCTCAAAACAAATGGGATCTATTAGGAACCTTCTCGCTGCCCAGTGAGCCGGGCAATGAGCGCCAGGCAATGAGTCAGGTCGCGGAGATTATTCAATCGCCAAAGATGTCCTGGTCGCTTCCGTCGGGCCGCCTTGAGCGGCTCAACACGGCGGTGGCCGAGGCGACGATGAATGCGATGGAACATGGTAACAAAAACCGACCGGAGATCCCGGTGGAAATCGAGGTCCTCGGTTCGGAAGAAGCTGTTTCCGTGCGCATTACGGATCAAGGTGGGGGCAAGCCGATCGTGGCCCCGGGCACGCCGGATATCGAAGCCAAACTAGCAGGTCTGCAATCACCCCGAGGATGGGGGCTTTTTCTAATTGAGAAGATGGTCGATGAGATGCATATCATAACTGATGATTCCCATCACACCATCGAACTGATCATGTTCCATGAAGGAGAGAATCATGGCGACTGAACCTCTTACCACCGATGTCCGCCAGCAATCAGGGGTTGCTATCATCGACCTGAAGGGTGAGATCGATGGCTTCTCTGATGAGGAACTTGCCAATGCGTATGCGCGGGCCGAACAGAGCAATCCACCCGTCGTCGTACTGAACTTCAAGGACGTCGATTACATCAACAGTACCGGCATCGCGCTCATCGTGGGCCTTCTAGCGAAGGCGCGCCAGGCCCGTCGCCGCTTGCTGGTCTACGGTCTGAGCGATCACTACCAGGAAATCTTCTCGATCACGCGGCTATCCGACTTCATGAGCGTGTATCCGGATGAGGAGAGCGCGCTGAGTGCGGTTGCGGAGCCGGTATAGAGTGTTGCATGTTGCATGTTGTATGTTGCATGTTACATGGTGTGTGGTGCGTGGTGCGTAGGCCGTTTTTGTTTTAGGTAGCGCGCGACGTGGGGTTGGATGGGTGTAGTTGGGTCGGTCGTTTCTGGTAGCTAGTCTTTAATCCCTACATTAGGAGGTATACCTATGCCTAGTGCAAATGTGAAGGCGAGTGTTCGCAAACCCAGTGGTGATATTCGTGTTATCGATATCGATGGCGAGATCACGGCTTTTGCGGAGGATGAGTTGACGGATGCCTACAATGAGGCCAGTCGGGGCAATCCGAAGGTCATTATTTGGAATTTCACCGATCTAGAGTACATGAACAGTAGCGGGATCGGGCTGCTGGTGACGTTGCTCATCCGGGCCAACCGCCACGGGCAGAAGATGCTTGCCTATGGCCTGGACGAGCATTACAAGCATATCTTCGAACTGACGCGGCTGGACGAGGCGATCCAGATCTGCAGCAGCGAGGCACAGGCGATGGCTACGGCCGCCTAAGGAAGAGCTATGGAAACTCAAAGCAACGAAACGAATCAGAAACGATCGCCCGAGACGACGTGGGCGAGGTCGCGTTCGCCCTTGAAGGTAGGAGAGACGCCGAAGGGGGCTGTCAATCTGAACGTAGAGGGTCGACAGGTGGTTGGCCCGCTCCAGGGCTTCGGGCAGTTATGGCAGAAGACGTACCGGGTCCGCCTGGAGGGAGTCGGCGTGGCGCCGACGGAGGTGGTACGGACGTGGAAGGAGCGATTTCCCGAGTTCCATCCCTCCGAGAACCGCTTTTACCCGTCGCTGGCCGGAATCCAGCCAGGGGAGGTGGTCCTCATCAACGCCATGACGCCAGGAGGCCCAGTATCGACGGGTGTGATGGTACTGTATGCGGATGATGAATCGTTCACGCTCATGACCCCAGAGGG
>JALZCF010000023.1 GCA_030863245.1 Chloroflexota bacterium | reverse complement strand
GCGGGGTGGGGGATCCACTGGTATCTTGACCAACGAGAAGAGCAGGCCCAAGCGCCCGGTGGAGATGGCGCCGCGGAAATGGAGGGAGCTGAGTCTGAACCGCTTCCCCTCGTCCCTCCGGATACGGCCGAACAACTCCTGGCGCGCAGGAAGGATCTAGAAGCTGCCGCCCTACCCTCAAGTGCTGATCCAGCGGAACTAGCTGAGGTACACCAGGCGTTGGAAGCAGAGGTGCCAGAGCAACGAGTTGTTGTGGTACCGGAGGTAGGAGCAGAGGAGGAAGAGGAGATCCTTGGCTACTGCGTACGCTGCCGTGCCAAACGTTATCTCACGAATATCACGTACATGCGCACCAAGAATGAAAAACCGGCGATTCGTGGGACGTGCGTGATCTGCGAAGCGGGCATGCTCGTGTTTATATCAGAATTGATGTGGCAGGCGGATTCGGGGAGCGGAGTTCGGGGAGCGGAGAGCGGGGAGCGAGGAGCGGGGAGCGGGTGACATGGTTTTTGTGGAACGAGTCGGGATGATACAATAGAGGTTATGAATAAGTTAAAGATTTCACCAAAGGAAACGGTTTATTACGAGTATGATCCAGAAGCGGATAGATTGGCGATCCGTCTGGAACGGGAGAATGGTGAGACGCGGCAGGAACCCATCGCCGGGCTACCGCATATTGTATTGAGCCGCGATGAACGTAGCGGTGAGGTAGTCGGCGTGGATGTGGAAAGTGTCCAGAACCTAATCTTGCAGCGCCTCGTGCAGGACATTTTTTTCCAGGTACTTCCCTTTATAGAGGCGGCGACGGTAGAGCCTAATGGGCCAACCACTACCCAAGCTACGGTTACGGAGCGTGCTAGGGTTCGTGAAGCGGGGAGCGGGGAGCGGAGAGCGGAGAGCGAGGAGCGAGAGGCGGAGAGCGGGGAGCAAGAAGCGGAGAGCACTGGTTCTACGCAAGCTGCCGTGACGGATTCGTTGGGGGCCGATGTGGAGGAGCGCACGGAGGCGAGCCGGAAGCGACGTCGACGCAGGCGTAGGAAGAAGAAAGGTGAGGCAAAGGCGGAAGGTGAGGTAACCAGCGATCGGCCTAGGAGACAACGTCGAAAGAAAAGTGGTACAGCAGCCGATACCGACAGGCGGGAGGGGGAGGAGCGACGCGGCGAACCGCAGAAGCATGCGCCGATTCCTGGTCTCGGGGCACCGGAAGCGTTCGCCTTCATGGGGATGCACACCCATCTGGGACAGGTCGTTACGGCACTGGGATATGAAGAACCGACTCCGATCCAACGGCGTGCGGTGCCCGAGATCATGGCAGGGCACGATGTGATCGGTCTCTCGCAGACAGGGACAGGAAAGACGCTCGCTTTCCTTATCCCGGGCCTCCATCGGCTCATCGTGGAAGGGCACGAAGGACACCAACCCCGCATGCTTGTTGTAGCACCGACACGCGAGTTGGCGGTGCAGGTGGCGGAGGAGGCCGAAGTGCTTGCGACTCATACAGATCTGCGGGTCACGACCGTCTACGGTGGGGTCAGCATGGGGAAGCAGATCAAAGCATTGCGTAGGGGAGTGGATGTCATCGTCGCAACGCCGGGCCGGTTGCTCGATCACATCCGTCGAAACAACCTACGTTTGGACGAGATCGAGGTAGTGGTGCTGGACGAGGCGGATCGCATGCTGGATATGGGGTTCCTACCGGATATTCGCTCGATCCTAAATCGAGTTCCACGCGAGAGGCAGACCTTGCTCTTCTCGGCCACCATGCCGCCGCCCATCGAGTCCCTCTCCTTGGAGTTCCAGCGAAACCCACAGGTGATCGAGGTGGCGCGACGAAAACCACCCGAGAGTATCGAGCAGTTCCTCTACCCTGTAGAGAAACATCTCAAGACAGCATTGTTGCTCCACTTGCTGGCGCACGACGAGGAGATGAGTCGTGTCCTCGTCTTTACGGAGACGAAGGTGGAAGCGGACATCCTGGCGCGCAAGTTGAGGGAGGCGGGGGTTCAGGTGGCCTTGATGCACGGCGATCGCAACCAGCGAGAGCGGGAGCAGGCCCTACAAAACCTCCGCGACAGGCGCGTACGCGTGTTGGTGGCGACGGATGTCGCAGCCCGTGGATTGGATGTTGAAGGTATCTCCCACATCGTCAATTATGACATGCCACAGAGCGTGGAGGGTTACGTGCACCGTATTGGACGAACGGCGCGTGGCGAGGCGACAGGCAGCGCCTATACCTTCGTTACCCTTGCCGATGAAGGGATGGTGAAGCGCATCGAATCCGCCCTGGAGCGTACCCTGCCTCGCGTGAGGGCAGAAGAATTCGACTATGACGTGCCGACCCCTTCCTGGGCAAAACCATCGGCCGAGGAGTTGATCGAACGGCTTGGCAAGCCGGAAGGACTTGCGGATCGATTCAAGCGGATGATGGGAAGGTGATTCGAATGCGGAATGCGGAATGCGGATTGGAGATTGCCGATTGCTGCACTCGTGCAACATGCAACATGTAACATGCAATAGGTAATACGCGATAGCCCACGGAATTGGGTCAAGGGAGTGGAGGTGGAAGTAGGGTTGTGAGTGAGCGCGTGGACGATGCTATTGAGC
>JALZCF010000130.1 GCA_030863245.1 Chloroflexota bacterium | reverse complement strand
TCGTGACGACCGTGACGATGCCGACGAAGATGCCGAAGATGGTTAAGAAGGAGCGGACTTTGCGGCGTGTCAGGTTGGAGAAGGCGGTTTGGATCGTATCGGAGGGTCTCATGGAACGTCGTGCAGAACCACGTCGACTTGCCTGCGTGCTGTTTGGAAGATGCTATAACGACTGACTTCTTCGGTGGTTTCACCCTCGTGGATGGCTTCCGCCAGAGCTTGATCCTCCATCACTTCTACCAAGATGTCGCGCAATAGGTCGCGCTGCTCATGGATGGCTTCCACTAGGGCCTCTTTGAGGACTTTCTTCAATGCGCTTCGTCTAAAGTTATCTCTGCCATAAGTCCACTCCCGGATCCGTACACGACTGTAAAACATTGTACTCTGTTTACCCCAACGGTAGAAAGCTTTGGCCGAAAGCGCGGAGCAATCCCATGTGACCCCGCGGGTGAACGTCAGATTATTGTATGAGGCACGGGTTGTAGGGACGGCCACGGGCGGCGGGCTGTCCTGTTGGTTAGGTTGGACCATCCCCGCTCATAAGTAGTATCGACCGAGTGACCTACAAGATGGCGACGAAGGGGTACGGGCGTACCCTGATCAAAGAGAATCCTCATGAAGAACGCGAGTCGGCCAATGTCCTCGCCTCGTGATCAAGCACCGCTTCGACCTGCGAGTGTTCGACTCCTGGAAACCACTCTAGAAACTGCTCGGTTGTTGGCATTCGAGCGGAAGTACGGCGTCCGTTCAGAGATTTTTTACCAGGCGTACATTCATAGCGAGGAACCTGAAGACGAGGCATGGGTTCTTGACTTCGGGGAGTGGGCCAGCGTCTATCGCACCTGGTTAGCGAGACAGGCAGAGTACCGGAATGAGGTACAGCGTATTCAACGCGGTACACCTAGTCTCAGCGGACTCGTACGGGTGGCAGTGTGACGAATCCTTTTCGCACGCCGGACGATTACGAGTTATTCTTGTACACGCTGACCGAAATTTGAAAAATCGCCAGGCTTTCTTCGGCGCGCGCTCGCGCTATCGCCAGGTCGTTCATGCCGAGATAGGTGGCGCCGAGAAACAACAGTGCGTAGCCGTGCGTCACGGCGTCCAGCCACTGCCGCTGCTGGACACATTCTTCCAGGCACTCGCGCGGCCGCATAGTCGGTCTGCGCCCAGACGAGCACCCCGGCCCCTAGCAGAGCCTGGACATACCCGGCCGTTTCCCGCAGCGCCGCGTGGGCGGCCGCGCCTGCCACGGCTTGCGTCAGCCAGCTCCGCCCCTCACTCCAATAGCCGCGCTGCCACCAGAACCACCACATAGCCCCACTCAGGCGTAGAGCGTTGTCAAAAAGGTGCCCGGCACTTTAGTTGAGCGCATGCTCGTACGGATATCTCTCGACAAAGTGCCGGGCACCTGAGTCATTACACACAGAAAGGAAATGAACGATGAACCATAAGAGTGACTACATCTTGGCTGGTCCGATGGAGAAAGAGCGCCTGCAGTTGCACCTAGTTCACACTCATCCAAGTGAGGGGAAGGCCTGAGTGGTCTGGATGTGGGCGCTCTACGTAGAATTACGTATCTACGCCCTTTCTCGCCGCCGCATGAGCCGGCCACAAGATACGTAGTGCGATACCGTAATCCTTACGATGTGCAACGACGCCTGTTGCAGTATAGTAGCATCAACAAGACGTTCAGCCGGGAACGCAGAAGCAGCAAGACGGATTAGTCGATGAGGAGGTTCGAGATGCTAGGCAAGACGATGAGTACAACGGGAGCGGAGCGGTTGGTTTTCTGGGCGGTCGAATCGGAGACATGGCTACAGGCAAGGTTCCAGCGCTTTATCCTACACCGGGCAGCGGGACGTGCCTACCAGCACTTTGCGCGGCAGTATCCGCTGTGGGATGCCTCGCTCTTCGATGAATCGTTTGTGCTGCGCGCGGCGACGCCGCTCATCCAAGGTTACCTGAATGGCAGCACGCCGGACGCTGTTGCCCTCGCGCGTGGTTGGGCGGAGCAGATGTGGTATCGGGACGAGGCCATGCGCCAACGCCTCATCGCGCAGTTGACGCCGGCCGCGACGGCCTTTCTCTCCCTCTTGGAGACGGAGTTGCACAGCTATCGCCTGTCGGACGATCTTCGTGCCATCGTTGGGCTAGGACGCACGGTGCGAGACGAGGGGCAGTCCAACATCGCAGCCGATTCCGATTACGCTGCCGTAGAAGCCCAGGCGGATGGTCTATTGGCCGAGGCGCTACGCGAGGACTCGAACGTGGCCATGGACTGGATCTGGTACGCCAGCAAGCTAACCCGGGACAACGAGCGCCGCTACGCTCTGTGGCGCGCCCTCGAGATCGATCCGCACAGCGAACTGGCTCGCCGTGAATTGCACCAACTCGCCCACCGGGCGTGTTAAAGGGGAGGAGAGGTAGACAAGATGGCTTACTTCCGTGCTTCAGCCGAGAAAATCACCTTCGACCGACGCTATCGAGGAGCTCCTGCGCGAGGCGGAGCATCACAGATTGGCACAGCATACGACACACGTGGACCATGTCCGCCCACACCGTGCAAGAGCGGCCCTCCGGATGCTGGCAGCCTGGCTAACCCTTCTCCAGCATCCCACCCGTCTGCCAGCACCGCGACGCCTTCACTGACGGCTAATAGACTTGTTTGTGCGGCTTTATACCACAACTGATATTACATTGGGCGTAGGCTGTTTACGTTTTACGAGTTTAGCTTCATAGGCTTGGCTCAGTATCGGGAATGAGGGTATGAATGATTGCTCTGCCTCAGCAACGCGCTGACTTCTGCCATTACAACCTCAATAGGGGTAGTGGTAGATAGTAAACGAGTGGTTGTGGTTGATGCGTCCCTCCAGGTCGGCTTGTCTGGTTCGTCGGTGAGGATGACAAGGGGCGGCGTGTGCACGGTGTTCAGGTGAAAGTAGACATCCTCGGCGATGGCAGAATCGATCTCGTGGGCAAGAATGAACAGATCCGGGTAGTAGACGACGTAAAACGCGAGTGCTTCGAGTGCTTCAGTTGCCTGCAGGAGGTACCACCCGTGCGCTTCGATCGCGCTCTGTAGGGCTTTGTGTTGTTCGGTGTCGCCAACGTAGACAATAGTTGGTGAGACTTTCATCGCAACCTCTTCCTGTACGAGTATCCTCGTGGGGCATTTTCTCAGCCACCTGTTCAGACAAGCGGACTCCACGCCACGCTAGCATACGTGGATTGTCTCTCACCCGTTATGCGCTCTCGCACCAGCGTGGCCAGCCGCTCCACTGCGACACGGATCGTCTCTGGCGTCTCTTTACCAAAGCAGAGGCGCAGGTGGCGCTTGTTATCGGTGTGGGGGAAAAAGACCTCTCCGGGCGCGAAGGCGACGCCAGCCTGCAGCGCCGCGTAGTGCAGGTCGTCGAAGGGGTGGTTGCCGGGGAGCGTGATCCAGCAACAGAAGCCGCCCTGCGGCGTCGACCACTGAGCACCGTCCGGCATGTAGGCGTCCAGGGCGTCTAGTAGCGCGTCGCGCCGCGTACGGTAGTGCGGCAGCACTCTCTGGAGATGCCTGTGGAAGGCACCATTCTCCAGGAAGATGGCGAGGGCGCGCTGGAGGAGCGAGGGGCCGCAGAGGCTGGTTGCACGCATCCTATGGGTGAGCTGACCATATAGGGCCCGAGGAGCGACGAGATAGCCGACCCGGATGCCGGGAAATAAGGTCTTGGAGAAGCTGCTCAAATACACCACTCGCTCCGATGCGTCTAGCTGCTTGAGCGGGGCGGGTGGTGGATCATCATAGGCGAGCGGGCGATAGAGGTCATCCTCCACCAGTAGGAGGTCGTACGCCTCTGCCAGCCTCAGGAGGTCGCGCCGGCGCCCCGTGGGCATACAGTAGCCCGTCGGGTTGTGGAAGGTCGGAATGGTGTAGTAGAGGCGTGGGCGGTGCACCTGGATGAGGCGCTCCAGTTCATCCAGGCGCGCACCTTCTTCGTCCACGGGGACCGCAACCGGCTGGAGGCCCTGTGCCTGCAACAGATTAAGGAATCCCAGGTAGGTTGGCGCCTCGACCAGCACCCGATCCCCTGGCTTTGCCAAGGTCTGCACCACGAGTGCTAGTCCCTGCGTGACACCGTTCGTCACCACAATTTCATCCGGGAACACATCTATCCCCTGCTCGTGGAGGAGTGCCGCTAGCTGGAACCGTAGGGCTGGGT
>JALZCF010000098.1 GCA_030863245.1 Chloroflexota bacterium | reverse complement strand
GGAAGTCGCCGTATCGGTGGCAGCCCAACTCCTGGGGATAGCAAACATCCCCAATGTCAAGAGTAGGACCCCAACGACAACAACGGCCACTCGTGTGAAAATCTTCATCGATTCACTCCTTTCGGTTTCATCTAGGTGGCGAACATCTGCGCCACCGCCTTTGCCTTGCGCGAGTAGGATGACCTTGCCCTGTTAAGCTGGGAGTCCAGCCAGCAAGATGTCATCTTCTCACATACACTACGCCAATCAAGGAATGCCCTAACCATACAACAAGCCCGCCTGAAAGGCCACTTCTATGCTGTCGCTTCCCCCATTGGCGACAAACCCGTGAAGATGCATGCGCATTGCAGTATTGCAAGCGCGCCTGTTCTACCGTGAATTATCGCGGTTTGTTGATCTAGCAGAGTATCGGCGCCAACACGGCATTGCGCCGGCACGCTGGTGGTATCTCGACGTGTTTAGTGAAACGGAGACGGATGTCGCCTCACCCTTACTTCAGCCCCTAGCTCATTGATCTGTCACGGGGTGGGCAGTGGAGAGAAGACGCATGTTGCCTTACAAAGATATGTGCGGGGATCTAGAGGAAGGCATGCGTTCATGGGGAAAGTGCTGGATTTCCCAACAGTGAAAAGGCGTGCCTTGCTGCGCCTAGTCTAGCGCCGTCCGTTGCCGTACTTGGGTAGGCGACGTACCAGGATCATCGTGCTTCTTCTGTTACGTTCGCTTCGAGTCTCAGAATAACTTCTTCAACCTCCTCGCTGGAAATTGTGAACCCACACTTTTCTAAGACGCGAATCGAGGCGATGTTGTCTTTGACTACATGGGCGTAAAGGGGGCGCGCCTTGACGTGTCTCAGAAACTCCGAGAGGGCCTTGGTGGCCACGCCCTTGCCCCAATATGGCTTTCCAATCCAGTAGCCGACGTGCGGTTCGCCCGACTGTTCAAAGCTCACGATGTTGCCAGCCACCTGCCCGTCGAAGAGGATGGTCTTTTTGGTGATACGCTCGTCGCCCATAATCTTCGTCCAGTGCGCCATGAACGCCTCCCTGTCCCTAGCCGGGAAGCCCGCCATGCGGGTTGCGTCGGAGTCCAGTTGGTGCTCGAAGAATATCGGCAGGTCATCCTCTGTCACATCCCGCAGTCGGATATCAGGTGTCATAGGACTGTCTCCACTCGTCCATAGACGGTCAACGCCACGGCAGGCAATTTTCTTCCTTAACCGGGAGCACCACGGTAAAGGTCGTGCCTTGTCCCTCGCCCGGGCTGTCAACGCTCACCTCTCCCCCGTGTAATTCCACCAGATGACGGACGATGGCAAGCCCCAGTCCAAGGCC
This sequence comes from Chloroflexota bacterium, assembly GCA_030863245.1. Lineage (GTDB taxonomy): Bacteria > Chloroflexota > Anaerolineae > Ardenticatenales > Ardenticatenaceae > JALZCF01. The sequence continues at coordinate 7,052 of JALZCF010000098.1, read as the reverse complement.
ACCCTGGCGCCGGTTCGGCATCTGATCGGCCTGGCGAAAGCGATCAAACACATACGGCAGGAACTCCGGGCTGAGGCCGATACCCGTATCGCTCACTTTGATCTCTAGATGAGAGTTGATGCGTTCCAATCGGACTTGCACCCGCCCGCCCTTGGGTGTGAACTTCACCGCGTTGGACAACAGGTTCCAAACCACCTGCTGAAGCCGTGCCGCATCACCCGAAATCACGCCAACGCCCGTGTCGAGCACAGTCTGAATCCGCACCCCTTTGGCATCGGCCGCGGGGCGGATCGACTCGATGGCTGTCTCGATCACCTCAGTCGGATCGACGGGCTGCACGTCGAGGCGCATCTTTCCTAGGATGATGCGCGACACATCAAGCAGGTCCTCGATGAGCTGCAACTGGGCCTTCGCGTTACGTTCGATGACATCGATCGCGTGGGCAACCTTCTCTGGATCGCTTTGACGGGTGCGCAGGAGATGCGTCCATCCGAGGATCGATGTGAGAGGAGTCCGTAACTCGTGCGAGACAGTCGCCAGGAACTCGTCCTTCAGGCGGTTCGCCTCCTCGGCGGCTTTCTTCGCCTGTAGAATCTCCTCTTCATACTGCGCCCGCTTGTGCATCTGGACAAAGACGCAATCGTTGACGAGCTCGCCCTCCCGCTCCTGCCGCAGGGCGTTGACGAGCACTGGCACGCTCTCCCCGCTCTTCGAGCGCAGCACGAGGTACAGTTCGTCTACCTTGTGGTGGAGTTTCAGGAGGGGGAAGAAATGCGTTTGATAGAAGATACGACCGCCCACCGACAAGATTGTCCCGATGTGCTGGCCCTGCACCTCGCCCGCTTCATACCCAAGCCACATCCGCAGCGTCGTGTTGATCAGGACGATTGTGCCATCGTCTGCAAACGTCAAGAAGCCGCACGGTGCGGTATCGAGGAGTGGGTCCATCTGAAGCGTACGTGCCCTTCAACTTGAGTTAGCAGTCATCATCGAGGGACAGGTACTCCCGGATGACGCGGATCGTCTCTTCCGGATGGCTCATGTGGGGGCAATGGCCCGTCGCCTTCAACACGCGTAGCGTGCTGTGGGGCAGATGGCGGTGGAGGTACTCTCCCACCTCGAGCGGCGCGATTGCATCCTCGGAGCATTGCATGATGAGTGATGGTACCGTGACCTCCGGCAAATCGCCGCGGTTGTCAGAGAAGAAGGTCACCTCCGCAAAGCGTCGCGCGATCGTGGGATCGGTGGAGCAGAAACTTTCCTCGAGTTCCTGGGTCAGAGCAGGTTGCTCCGCGTTCTTCATGATGACGGGGGCGAGGAAGGAGGCCCAGCCGATGTAATTGCGCTCCATCATATCAAGCAACCCCTCGATGTCCGCACGCTCGAAGCCGCCCACATAATCGGGCGGGTCGTTAATGTAGCAAGGCGAGGGACCAACGAGAATCAGGCGGTCGAAGCGCTCAGGTTCTTTGATAGAGGCCAAGAGGCCAATCACGCTGCTGACGGAGTGGCCGACGAAGATGACATCCGTCAGCTCCAGGGCCGCACAGATATCCAGCACATCCTGTACGTAGCCTTCGAGGTGACTGTAGCGCGCCGGGCGATACGCCTGCAGATCCGATTTCCCTGAACCCACATAATCGAACAGGATGATCTGGTAATCATTCTCGAAGGCCGGAGTCACAAACCGCCACATGTTCTGGTCGCACCCAAAGCCGTGCGCGAACAGCATGGGCTGTCCCTTACCGAATATCTTCACGTTGTTCCGAACTAAGACATCTTGTAGCATAGGTATCTCTTCCGACGAGATGCAGAGAGCGTGGGCACTTGATGGCATTTCAGGACGCAATCGGTATAATAGTAGGCCCTCGCTTCTGTTACAATAAACGTGTCTAGCCACCTGCCGAGAGGGAATTTCCCCGACTACGATAAGAGTTGCTTGCATTCCCTGGCATTTATTTCTTACAGAGCGCGACGATAGCAAACTGGCTCTGGACATACATCAACCAATGTTCCCAGCTTCCTGGTGGCGCCTGTACGTCCTGCATTAAGTGGCGCGGTGCTTCCGACACCTCCTGTATGCTGAACCCCGTCTCAAGGAGGCCATTAAAGATGTCTTTCAGGAAGTGCCGAAAGTCAGCCGCATCACGTCCGGGTTTCTCTGCCTGTCGCACAGCATAGGGCACTGTGATTCGATAGCCGGAGCCATCCCAAGAGTCAACATCCACGAATTCTGTGGCGGGATTGGTAAATTCAGCGCGATATAGACCGCCGCTTCTCAATACACGATGAACTTCTACATACACGGTTCGTACATCCGGCACATAGCTGATACTGGGAGCTTGATATACCAGATCAAAGGAGTCATCATCCAACATTGAGAGGTCGCGCATGTCTCCCTGAAGCGCAGTCACTTCGTAGCCGTAATGTTTCGCGGCTGTTATATCACCGCCCAGTTGCCCTTCTGCCAAGTCTACAACGGTAACGCTTGCACCGAGCAAGCCAAACACGGCGGACTGCTGACCCCCACCGGACGCCAGGCAAAGGACATCCTTGCCGTCTACATCCCTCAGAACACTCCTGGGGTACATCTCAAGCAAGGGCTCTGGTGCAGGATGAAGGGCTCCGTTTACATACTCACGCACAAGAGTGCCATCGAGATCAAGCCAGGGACGAGTAAAGCCGCATCCCTCTTTGACCATTTTCTCCCAATGGCGCTTGTTGACAGCTGCAATAAAGTCTTCGTGATTCATTGCGTATTTTGTCCTGCGCAAATCCCCATTCGGCACGGAACCATCGCAGGCGTTACCGTACCGGGAGCGGCGAGAAGTGTGCTAACTTCTGGAACAAGTCTCTAAAGATGGCATCCCGTTCAACGGAGCGGGCCTCGCGAATGAGATGACGATACGGATCATGGCTCCATGTTTCGTCAGTTGTCAGTATTGGGCTAGGGATCAAGATGCTGTTCACCCAGCTCGGATTCACAAGCCAAGCAATCGGCCCTACATCCCACAGCACTCTGGAATAGGCAAAGTGATCTTCGTGGACCGCGGAGTAAATCTGAAACAAGTAGTCCCCAATGGTGCCGCGCCCTTTCACGAAACGTTCTACTTCAGGCTGCGTCGTCCGCAGATGCTCGGTCACATTGCGACAGGGCACATGCACAAGGGGAACCCCTGAATCGAATACCAGGCGTGAGGCAAGCATATCCTGCACGACATTGAACTCCGTCGCCGGATGCCAGTAGTGAGGGTTTCCTCCTAGCCAGATAAGCACGATGTGCTCGATAATCTCCGGTGCAGTGAGTATCGCCGACGCCACGTTCGTAATCGCGCCGAGCGCCACCACGTAGAATGGCGCATCGCGTGCTGCCCTGGCTCGCGCGATCAGGTCGGCGACAGCAGGGCTATCGACTGGCTGCGCAAGGTTTGACAGCCAGTGCGTCGAGCCTTTGTGGACCAAGCCGTCATGGGGTCGTCCTAGATGAGCCAGCACCCGGAGAATTTCGTCGTAGCTCTTCAGCATCCCATCTTCGGGACCAGTGGAGCGCTCATTATGGAAGGGCACGGCGTAGATAGCCTCGACCTCAATTCGATCTTGCGAGAGCAACGCATAGACCACTGCAAATTGATCGTCGATCTCATTCGCCGTGTCGGTGTCGACCACGATGCGCACTTTATGGGTAGGCGGCTCCAGCAAGGCGAGGCGTCTAGCAGGGGACAGCTCAGGACCATTCATTACTAACCTCACCTCATCGCGTGTCATTCTACTTGCGGAGCAATCGCTTCCACTCCCTGTAGTCGTGCTATATCGCCTTAAGTAACTAAACTACTTCTACCGAACCCTTTCCACAACATCCCGCGATTTGCATATAATCCAGGAAGGTACGCCGTATCACTCGCGGTCAGAACGTTGTTATCTAGAAAAAGGTCCGTATAAGAGCTAACTAGCGGGATGAACTGGCATCAATGGAGGCTAATCCCATTATATCAGGAACTATCTGTCCCGGTAAACCTCATGTCAGCATGACCGAGAAACAGGAAAAAACCATGCCGTCTGATATCATTCTGATTGGTCCTGTTAGAACTGGGAAGAGCACGCTCGCGAAACTGCTTGCCGAAAGACTTCACCTGCCACGATATTCGCTGGACGAGTTGCGTTGGGACTACTACAAAGAGATCGGCTACGACGAGGACTTTGCCCGAGAGATTCGGCAGCGAGGCGGGTTAGCGGCGGTGGTGATGTACTGGAAGCAGTTTGACGCCTATTCTGTCGAGCGAGTACTGGCCGAGCATCGCTCCTGTGTCATTGACTTTGGGGCGGGTGCCAGTGTTTACGAGAGTGATGAGCTTTTCGCGCGCGTCCAGCGCGTCCTAGCGCCCTATCCCAATGTTGTGCTGGTTCTGCCTTCGGCGGAGGTAGAAGAGTCTCTCGTCATTTTACAAGAACGAGACACTTCTGCCCTGCGAGGTGTTAATTTCTTCAACACGCACTTTCTCAAACACCACTCGAACTACGACCTTGCGAAGTTCATTGTCTACACCAAGGGACGGACGCCCGAAGAGAGCTGTGATGAGATTCTCAATCGCGTGACTTTGGGGCCAAGCTCAGAGTAACAGCGCAACCAGGCAAAAAGGGGAGAGAGCTGAAAGCAGACTAGCTCTTATGAAAGAATCAAAAGGAAATAAGAAGCTTGAACAAATAGTTCGAAGACTTGATCCCCACTGCGAGTTACTGCGAACATGGCAACTCGAGGGCGGCGTTTCTGCACAGGTGACAGTGCTTGAGATTGAGCGACCGAACGGACGAAAAGAGAAAGTGATTGTACGTCGGCATGGTGATGCAGACCTCAAACGTAACCCTAATGTAGCAGCTGACGAGTTCAAGCTCCTGCAAGTACTGCAATCTGAAGGATTAGCTGTACCCAAGCCTTATCTCGTCGATCAATCGGGTGAGATTCTTGCCGCACCCTATATCGTCACGGAATATCTTGAGGGAACAACGGAAGATAATCCCGCCAATTTGACTGATGGTATCTTTCAGTTAGCTACACAGCTCGTCAAGATTCACGAGGTAGATGGATCCCATCATGATTTATCCTTTCTCCCTGTAAGGTCAAAAGAAGTTGCTAAGAAACTTAGCGATCAACCTGAGCGTCTCGATGCATCACTTGATGAAGGACGTATTCGCAAGGTTTTAGCACCTGCATGGCCGTTATCGCAGCTCAATCAATCAGTTCTGTTACATGGAGACTTCTGGCCCGGCAATACCTTGTGGAAGGCGGGTCAGCTTGTGGCTGTCATCGATTGGGAGGACGCTGCATTAGGGGATCCACTCGCCGATTTAGCTAATGGCCGACTAGAGATTTTATGGGCCTTTGGCATGGACGCCATGCATGAGTTTACAAACCGTTATAAATCTATGACAACAATCGACTTTACAAACCTTCCCTATTGGGATCTCGTTGCCGCTTTGCGACCGGCCTCTAGACTTTCTGGGTGGGGCCTTGCTGAAGCCACCGAGAAAAGAATGATAGAAGCACATAGATTGTTTGTCAGTCAAGCATTCGAAAAACTGTCAATTCAATAAGTATGCCAACCCGGTCACGAATGTACCTGCTCCGCCATCGTCCTGCGCCACAACTGGTTCGTAGTACACACCGCAGTGTACGGACGGCGCAGGCACACTGAAGTGTGTACTACGAACCGTTAGCCTTCTTTTTGCGGCGCTTCACGCCACGATTGGTAATAGGACGCCTTGACGCGGAGGGTAGCCCAGCGCTGTGCGAGTCGTTTCATCACCTCCGTATAGGTTGGCCAGTTGAGCAATGTATCCAGTCGAAATCGGCCCCACGGAAGTTCCGACTCGCACCTCGAAGGGTAGAATCAGTCGCCGCGTAAACGGATTACCTCTCACTCGCCGCCTGGCGTCACCTCGACATCCCGTTTCTCATAGTCGAGGCCGCGCACGTCAAAGCCTTCCTCCTCCAACTCGGCCACAACCTCCTGCGCCAGGTCCGTGCGCAGCGCTTCATCATCCGGCGCACTGCTAATTACGCCAAACTCCAGCGAGATGTCCACTGTCTGCTGATACAGCTCTGGATTCATAACGCCAATCCCATCGGGAGACGGCCAGATCAGGTCGTTGATCTCGTTCAGCATCCAACGCATGTGTCCTTCACCCAGCGTAGGACCATTTTCCAGCACGATGTTGACGCACTCGTCGAAGTTGTCCCGGCAGAAGATCCATCCCTTGAAGCTGGCCCGCAGGAAGCGCTTGGCAATATCTTCATTGCCCTCCTCAGCCAACCAGGACTGCCGCACAAAGATATGGTCCTGCAACATAGCGGTGCCGATCTCGTTGTAATCAAAGACGATGAAATCTTCCGGCTGGTACAATTCACCTGTCTCCGGGTTGGTTGCTTCTAGCAGCTGGGCGTACTCGTTGTAGGTTTCTGCCTGGGCCAGATCAATATCCCGGTTGAGCAGCAGCGACATATCGAACGGCTGTTGCACAATCGTCACCTGATCGGGGTCGTCTGGCTCAATACCGGCCTGGCGCAGGGCAGCAAAGACTTCCCACTCGTTGCCAAAGCCCCAGGTCCCGACGCGCTTTCCTTCCCAATCCTCCACGCTTTCGATACCGGAGTCTGCCCACGCCACCTGCAGCGTCCCGCTGCGCTGGAACACCTGGGCAATGTTGGTCAGATCTGCGCCCTGCTCGCGCGAGGCCAGCATCTTGGGCACCCAGGCAATGCCAAACTCGGCGTCTCCGGCGGCAACCACCTGTTGGGGCACAATTTCTACCGCGCCCTCCAGAATGGTCAGCTCCAGGCACTCTTCTTCGTAGAAACCCTGGTCCAGGCCTGCATAGTAGCCGGCGAACTGTGACTGTGTCACCCACTGCAACTGCAGCGTGACAGGCGTGAGTGATTCACATGCGGCAGTATCTGCCACGTCCTCGGCCGTTTCTGCCTCGTCCGCAACTCCCACCTCCTCTTCACCGCTCACGGCCTCCGAATCACCGGCGGTATCCTCAACCACATCCTCAAC
>JALZCF010000026.1 GCA_030863245.1 Chloroflexota bacterium | reverse complement strand
CCTTCACACTGAAGCGTCTACTGCGAACCAGTTTTGGCCTTTCATGGCCCAATTGGTATACACCAGGCTGTTGCTTGCCAGCTTCCGTCGAATTCCCATCATTCATCGTACCTAGCAGGAGATCATGTTTCCCTGCAGACACACGTCCTACCCGAAGTCGCGCAGTTGTAGAGCAGCGGCACCCGCTGCCGCTCTACTTGCTCTAAGTGGTCTTACGTAAGACCAGATACCGTTATGGCCGAGCGAATTCTTCACCGTTGCGCTAGTCCTTCCTGTATCCTGCAGCCTGCCTCCGATTTCCCTGGAAACACACGCTTGAGGTAGCGCACAAACATGGCTGGCTCGCGTACTTCGTTGAGACGTCGGATAGGAGGCGTGATCGTGCTGAGGCAGTCGCCGCTCCTGCGAACCTTGTAGGGCCGACAGTAGAAAGCAGATACTGCCCCAAGGGCGGGGGGCCGGGTTTGGGAACAACTTAGGGTGAGGCTTTCCCTCCAAGCACACTGCAGAGCAGACACAATGCTACGACGTCCCAGACACGCTCCGCATTGCTGAAGTATTCTTGCCCTGCTCTACTAGACATCAATCTGGCTTGTATCAGGAAGTTACTTCCAGGGGATACGCCACCTCGAGCAAAGCAACCAACCTTCTTCCCCCGTAACACACTATCGGGATGATTGATAATGGGCTCGCATTAGTGAGGCTGTGATGAGGAGTAAGCCTGCTCGAAGCAGGTTGGCTCGCTCGTCAGTACCTGTCTGGTGTCGCCCTAGGTGTTACGGCAGATGTCTCGCGTGAATGCTAGAGGGGGTAGGTGGGGACCGGTCGCAGGCAGTCTATACCACGTGCTAGGTTCAATAGTTGGTCTTACATAAGACCAATTCTAACGCATGGTGCGCAGCGACTCTTTGAGTTGCTCGGCGCGAGCAATGAGCTCGTCCAATGCCCGGATCGCCTCTTGTCGCTCCTCTGCCGGAACGCGCCGTGCCTCAGCTTCGAGGCGCCGCATGAGTGAACCGAACAAATGTTCGGATCCATCTCCGTCGCGGCGAGAAACGGCCCGCGGTGGGTTAGACGCGCGCTCGACCAGCGCCTTCGTCTGCCGATAGTTCAGTTGTCGACTGAGCACCTCCTGAACCAGCTGCCGTCGCTCCGCGCCATCCTGGATGCGGGCTAGTTCCTTCGCGGCTGCGGCGGAGAGTTCAAAGCGAGGTGGCAATCCTTCCTCCGTTACAAGCGATGGATGGCTGGCCTGCTCACGTAGGATCTCCTTCAAGTCGTCGGGAAGGCGAGCGGTCTCGATGCGGTTACGCACGTAGCCACGACTCTTACCTAGCCGCTCCGCGATTTCCCGCTCGCTGCGCCCGAGCTCCTCCTGCCAGCGCAGGAACATTTCCCCTTCCTCCAACTGCGAGAGATCTTTGCGCTGCAGATTCTCGCTAAGCGCATACTCGAGCATCTCCTCGTCGGAGAGTTCCCTGACTTCTAAGGGGAGGGTGGCCAACTCCACGCGACGTGCTGCCTCCAGTCGCTGGTGACCATAGGCCAGCTCATACCATCGGCCTCGCCGGCGGGCGGTTAGCGCACCAAAGAAGCCACGCTGCTGCATGGAGTGAGCCAATTCCCGGATGGTACTCTCATCCGCCGCCCAACGGGGCTGGAACGGGTTGGGACGGATTCGACCCAGAGGAACCTCCTCTACGACGCGTTGGGAGGTGAGGGTATCATCCCCAATCTGGCCGAGCAGTGAGTTACCCCGCCGCTCCTCGACACGGGTCGTTTCCTCCTCCGGGAGGTTCAGCAGCGAGTCCGCCTTCTTCTTACTCAAGGATGCCCGCCTAGCCACGATCTACCTCCCGAGCGAGCTGCCGATAGGCATCCGCCACATTGGATTTGGGTGCGTAGCGCAGGATGGTCTGTCCCGCAACCGGAGCTTCCTTCACGCGCACGTTGACCTTCACGACCGGTCCATAGACGTGGACCCGGTCGGCCAGTGCCTCGTGTGCCGCCTCGATCACCTCGCGGGTATGGATGGTACGCGTGTCGGCCAACGTCAGGAGGACGCCGCCTATCTCCAGGTTCCGGTTAATCTTGCGTTGCACTGTGTTGATGGTGCGCATGAGTAGGCTCACGCCTTTGAGGGCGAGGTAGTCTGCCTGGACAGGAATCATTACCCGGTCGGCTGCCGACAGCGCATTGACGACCAGCAGACCGAGTGTCGGGCTACAGTCAATGATGATGTAGTCATATTGCTGGCGTACGCCTTCTAGGGCCTCGCGTAAGATCAACTCCCCTAGCGGCGCGCGGAATAGATCGAGCTCCGCCCCGGCCAGTTCCAGATTGGCCGGGGCAAGGTCGAACCCGGCATCGGTCTGTTGGATCACATCGGATAGGGTGGGGGAAGGGATCTCCTCCATGGTGGCGCGTAGCACATCATAGACGGTTCCCTGAAGTTCCTCCGGATCGATGCCGAGGGACAGGGTGGCCGAGCCTTGCGGGTCAAGGTCGAGAAGCAGCACTCGGTGCCCCATCTCGTGTAGGGCGGCGGCAAGCGATACGGCCGTGGTAGTCTTGCCGACACCGCCCTTTTGGTTCGCAATGGCGATTACGGTACTCATGTCACACCGCCTGCTCTCGTGCGCGATCGATGAAGGTGAGTAGATCCTTCCGGCGAACGCGAGTCTTGCGGGCACTCAGGCGGACCGCGTCGAGTTGCCCCTGGTTGATATATCGATAGACCGTTCGTGGGTCCACTTTCAAAATATCGGCAACTTCCTGGACCGTGTACAATATGGTGTCGGGATCCTGAACCGCCCGGCGTTGTGCCATTACGCGTCACTCCCTGACATAGTTCGACAAGAATTGACGCCATAGTACAATAAGCGACACAACGTGTCAACC